>CBDUDJ010000052.1:0-8650 GCA_965365885.1 uncultured Gammaproteobacteria bacterium | reverse complement strand
GCTCTGCACGAAATCGCCGTCCGAGAAATCACTGCTGTTTGAATTCACGACACGGCCGATCGCACCGCCGGTGAGTGCTTCGCCTATCTGAAACGGTGGGACATAGGATTTTCTGTCGACCATGCGGCCGCGCATGTAGGGATCCACGCTCATGCAGACGTTCTGCACCAGCACCTGATTTTCGCCGGGTTCGGGCACTTCGGCTTCGGCAATTGCGAAGTCTTCGGGTGTTGGCATGCCTGCGGGGCGTTGTTTGAGTTGTACTTCGCGACTTTTCATTAATATCTCCCAGAGTGTATGTTGTGAGACGTTTGCAGGGGTATGCGGTGGAGTGTATGCGGTGGATAGCACGCGGTGGATGGTGAACAAATGTCTCCCAACAAGCAGTTTGAACAAGATCGGGCCCGTGGACAAGAAGAGGCGTCGACGGAACGCTTGCGCAAAGCCGATCGTTTGCTGGAGATTCTCGGCCTGGAATCGATCGAGCAGGATCTTTACCGCGGGCTGAACGAAGTTCGCGGTGACGTCCGTCTGTTCGGCGGACAGGTGCTCGCGCAGGCGTTGCGGGCGGCCTGCCACACGGTCGACGGGCGCTACCCGCACTCGGTTCACGCCTACTTCATACGTGCAGGAGATGCTGCGCGGCCGGTTCTCTATGAAGTCGACCGAATTCGCGACGGCCGCAGTTTCACCACGCGGCGGGTCGTTGCCATCCAGGGTGGCGAGGCGATATTCAGCGCTGCAATCTCGTTTCAGCGTGCCGAAGATGGCTTCGAACACACCCATCCGATGCCAAATGTACCCCCGCCTGAAGAGCTCGAGGATGACCAGCTCGGCGCCGCTCGACTGGCAGACCAGGAGCCGAACCTGGGTTTGATGGCGGCCAGGGTAAGGCCATTCGCCATGCGATCGATCTTTCCAGTGGGTAGTCCCGCATGGCAGCAGAACCGCTTCTGGAATCCGGTATGGATTCGCTTCGGGCGGTCGGTCGAAGACGCTGACCAGGCTCTCGCGCGCTGTTTGCTGGCATATGCGTCTGATATGGGTCTCGTCGCCACAGCCCTTCTACCGCACGCGGATGGCACAGTCCGATCTGATATTCAAATGGCCAGCCTTGATCACGCCCTGTGGATTCACCGGCCGGTGTCGCTGAATGACTGGCTGCTGTTTCACAAGCGCACAAGCGTTGCCGATGGCGCACGCGGTCTCGTGCATGCGGACTTTTACACCCGTGATGGCGGACTGGTGGCTTCGGTCTCGCAGGAAGGCTTGATCCGGCGTATCGGCTGAGCAGCCAGATCCGTGCAAAGCGTGCGCGAACGGCGTCAAAGGCCGCTAGAGATCATCGAAGTAGACCACCTCCTGGACTGAAAACTGCATTTTCAACGAGCCGGTCAACAGCTGTAGGGCTGCTTTTTCATCCTGCGGTAACGGCAGATGGGTTGCGTCCACACGGGTCTGGTTCCAGGTTGGATCGACAGCCTGCCACACGTTGTGCACCGCGACTTCGTTCCAGGCGTGGAACGCAAATGCCGGTTGCTCCTGCGCGGAATACGCGAGACCGAATACGGTCCGACTCGGCAGGCCGAGGCTGCGCGCCAGGGTTGTGAAGAGGTCGGCGAACTCCGTGCAATCGCCCACGGGGTTGTCGAGCAGCGCCAGGACCGGTTTTGGCGCGGTACCGGGTTTGTAGCTCAGATACTGATGCACGAAGGCAGTCAACGCCCGGACTTTTGCGGCGTCGTCCGCGGAATCTACTACAGCCAGTTTCGCCAGCTGGGCGATTTTTACGTGATTCGATGGGTAGGCCAGCGTTGCCTCATGAGTCGTCGCTGTGGCTGGCTGTGGCGAAACCGGGTTGGCCTTCAGAGTCATCGTCCACTGACCATCGACCTCTTCCATTGCCTGCCACAGCGCATCGAGCTGTGAGTCACTGGAAACACCGAGGCTGATCTGCGCAATCTTCGTGTGATCGCGCAGCGGTCTATCTGTCGGGATGAAATAACTTGCGCTCTGCAGCGTGCTGCGTGGCGCCAGTGCCGCCATTTTTGTCGCCCTTCGTAAATCGAAAAGCCCGGCTACTTTCAGTTCGACGGTTGCTAAATCCGAATCGAGCTGGATCGTGGTCGCCGCGAACGGCGCTGGATTCTCGATCAGATAGCCTGCCTCGTTGCGGGCAACAATCTCAAACTTCTTCCGCACAACCTGTAGCCGATCGAAATCGAGAGTCGGCACGACCCGGGTGTCACCGGCGCGACGCTCGTGTTCAGAGAGCCAGATTTCAAAGTTCAGATAGTCCGCGAGATCATAGGTCCAGTCGAGCTGTGTCCAGTCGGCGGATTCCTCTGCCCGCTTCTGCATGAGCCTGGCCCGATAGCCATCACGGGTGTTTTCAATTTGCGTGCCCTGTGACCACTGTCGCCTATCCTGCCAGTACTCGGCGTATTGCAGGACATGCGGTGGCCGTGCGGCAAACGCCCGCCGCGTCGTCATTGTCACCGGATCACCGGGATTGAGCGCGAAACGTTGTTCGCTGGTGAACGTCCAACTGCCGTCAGCGTCCCGGGTCGTATCGGTACGCCAGTAGCCGAGATGCCGGTCATGCAGCTCGAGCTTGTACCAGCGCGGCCCTTCAAGCGCATAAGCCCTGAGGATCTCCTGCGGCAGCTGGGCCTGGAGGTGCCAGGCCAGCGCCGCGGCAACCGCGCAGACACCGCAGCCGCTGAGAAACCGGCTGATCAACGAACCATCCAATAGCGCCCCTTGCGTCCAAATTGCGGCTGGAACTCGCTAGAATAGCCGACTTTCCCGAAAACCAAGGAAAAACATGCCCGAGGAAGTCAGCGACTTCATCCGTCAGCGCATCAGTCAGGACCTGGAGCAGGGCGGCGCGGAGTTTGCAGGTTTTGCAAATGGAGTGATCACGCGGTTTCCGCCTGAGCCCAATGGTTATCTGCACATCGGTCATGCGAAATCCATTTGCCTCAATTTTGGCGTCACCCGGGAATTTGGTGGTTTTACCTATCTGCGCTTCGATGACACCAATCCTCTCAAGGAAAGTGATGAGTACGTAGCGGCGATAAAGCGCGATGTTGCCTGGCTGGGTTTCGACTGGGGTGAGCATCTGACGAATGCATCGGATTACTTCCCGCAGTTGTACCAGTTTGCTATCGAGCTGATTCGCTCCGGCAAGGCCTACGTCTGCAGTTTAACGCTGGAAGAAATCCGCGCTTCCCGCGGTACGCTGACGCAACCGGGTGAGGACAGCCCATATCGCAATCGCAGCATTGATGAGAATCTGCAGCTCTTCGAGCAAATGCGCGCGGGAGAGTTTGCAGATGGCGAACACGTGTTGCGCGCCAAGATCGACATGGGCTCGGCGAACATCAATTTGCGCGATCCTGTGATTTACCGTATTCGCCATGCCGAACATCAGCGTACGGGTGATAAGTGGGTCATCTATCCTATGTACGATTTCACTCACTGCATCAGCGACGCGCTGGAGGGCATTACACATTCGCTATGCACGCTGGAATTTGAAGATCATCGCCCGCTCTATGACTGGGTACTCGACAACATCAACGTCAACTTCCACCCGCCGCAAATTGAGTTTTCCCGACTCGGCCTCGAATACACGGTGATGAGCAAACGCCTGCTGAAGCAACTGGTGACGGACGGGGTCGTTTCAGGTTGGGATGATCCGCGTATGCCGACGATTGCGGGTTTGCGGCGGCGCGGTGTGACAGCCGCCGCGATCCGGGAATTCTGCCGGCGCATAGGCGTCACCAAACAGGACAATGTCGTGGAAATGGGACTGCTGGAGTTCTGTATCCGGCAGGATCTGGCGGCAACCGCGCCGCGCGGCATGAGCATTATTGAGCCCCTGAAAGTGAGGATTACGAACTACGAGGGTCCGGCGGAGGCGATGACGGCGCCGTGGCATCCCGATGATGACTCGTTTGGCCTGCGGGAGTATTCGTTCGGTCCTGATATCTTCATCGAACGCGAGGACTTCAGCGAGGAACCACCGCCGAAGTACAAACGCCTCATCCCCGGGGGTATGGTCAGATTGCGCGGTGGCTACATCATCCGCTGTGACGAGGTGCTGAAGGATGACGCGGGTGAGGTCAGCGAATTGAGATGCAGTTACGAACCGGCCTCCAGGAGTGGCAGCGATACCAGTGGCCTGAAGCCGAAAGGCGTGGTGCACTGGTTGAATGCAGATACGGCGGTCGCGGCAACAATCCGGCTCTATGCAAACCTGTTCAACGACCCGGTGCCGGATCTCTCTGATCTGGCTGCGGCGCTCAATCCGGATTCGGTGGAAGAACGACAGGGCTTCGTCGAGCCAGCCATAGCTGCCAGCGATTGCGAGAGATTTCAATTTGAACGGTTGGGTTACTTCTGCAAAGACAGCGAAGAGGCGGGAGTCTTCAACCGGACCGTCTCGCTGCGTGGCAGCTGGAAACCCGGCCAGGCACCGGCGAAATAGGCGTCTGTAAGCACAGGAAACGCCACGACTAACATTGATAACGTTAACCTTGATGAAAGGAACCCGGGATGTCAGGCGCGGCTTATCTCGACCCAGACCGAGAGATTGATGAGCGGATAGACGATCTCCTGCAACGCATGTCGCTGCAGGAGAAGCTCAATCAGTTGAGCTGCATCTGGTCTTCATCGCTGGTGGAAAACGATACGTTCAACGAAGAGGCAGTCGCCGAGCGTCTGCTCGACGGCATCGGCCAGATAACCCGAATAGGTGCCAACACCGGCCTGCAACCGCAGGGAAGTGCGGCCTTTGCCAACCAGATTCAGCGCGTTCTCGTCGAAAAATCGCATCTGGGCATCCCCGCAATCATTCATGAAGAAGCGCTGGCTGGTTTGTGCGCGCGTGGCGCGAGCCAGTTTCCGCAGGCGATTGGCCTTGCGGCCACCTTCGATCCTGAGGCCATTCGCGCAATGGCCGATGTAATCCGTCGTGAGATGCGTGCGGTTGGCGCGCGTCAGGCATTGGCTCCGGTGCTCGACATCGCCAGAGATCCACGCTGGGGGCGCCTTGAAGAAACTTACGGTGAAGACCCCTACCTGGCCGGCCGAATGGGTGTTGCGTATGTGAGAGGTCTCCAGGGGACGGATTTACGTGACGGTGTGCTTGCGACCGGCAAGCACTTCCTCGGTTACGGAACGGCCGATGGCGGGCTGAACCATGCACCGGTGCAGCTTGGGCCGCGGGAACTGCGCGAAGTGTATGCGGAACCATTTGCTGCGGCGATTCGCGAGGCCAATCTCAAGAGCGTCATGAATTCTTACAGCTCGATCGACGGGGTTGCATGCGCGGGCAGCCACGAGATCCTGCAAACGCTTCTGCGCGACGAACTGGGATTCCGCGGCATGGTTGTCGCCGATTACTACAGTATTGATCTGCTTATCCGTCACCACCGGGTGGCGGCGGACAAAGCTGAAGCAGCAGCGCTTGCGATCTCGGCGGGTATGGATGTGGAACTCCCGGCGCAGGATTGTTTCGGCGAGCCGCTTGCGGCACAGGTGGTGGCGGGTGAAATTGCGGAATCTGTTGTCGATCGCGCGGTGCGCAGGGTATTGCGAGCCAAATTTGAATTGGGCTTGTTTGAGTCGCCATACGTGGAGGAGGCTACCGCAGCGAGCGTTTTTGATGCCCCGGAACATCGTGCGCTGGCTGCACGTCTAGCGGCTGAATCCATGGTGCTATTGAGCAACGATGGCTTGTTGCCGCTTGCCGCAGGCATGAAAGTCGCATTGCTGGGTCCCACTGCCGACGACAAGCGACTGATGCTGGGGGATTACAACTATCCAGCACACGCAGAAATCGTCTACAAGCGGGAGTCACTGCCAGCAGCAATTGCCCCGGCTTCGGGCAGCGCGTTCGCCCCCGGGCCCTACTATGTGCCTATGGTGACCGTGCGCGAGGCGCTGGCGGTGCGCACGAGCGTTGATCATGTTGCCGCTTGCGGGATCACCGATGAGATTCCTGTCGACCTCGCGGCTGCGGTGGCAGCAGCGCTGGCGGCGGATGTCGCGGTTGTGTGTGTGGGCGGCAAGAGCGGACTCCTGCCGGATTGCACCAGCGGTGAATTTCGCGACGCAGCGAACCTTGAACTGACCGGCTCACAGCAGGATCTGCTGGATGCCGTTGTGGCGACGGGCACTCCGGTTGTGGTTGTTGTCATCGGTGGCCGTGCGTTCGCCCTGGAGCGGTTGCTAGAAGGTGCGAATGCGGTGCTCCTCGCCTGGTTGCCGGGTGAAGAGGGTGGTTCGGCGATTGCTGAGACGCTCTTCGGCGAGAACAATCCCGCAGGCCGACTGCCGATCTCGCTACCTCGCAGCGCCGGGCAGTTGCCCGTCCACTACAATTACAGAGCGGGTGGCGGCCGGAGCACGCCGCTTGGTGACTATATCGATGAATCCACGAAACCGCTTTTTGTTTTTGGTCATGGACTGTCCTACAGCACGTTTGAGTACGATGACCTGCAGTGCCCGGCCACCGTGGACACCCACGGTGCCCTGACAGTGTCGTTGTCTATTGCCAATACGTCAGCAGTTGCTGGTGAAGAAGTAGTGCAGCTCTATATTCATGACAAGGTCGCCGACGTTGCTCGACCTCTGCGACAGCTCGTTGGCTTCGAGCGTCTTACGGTGCGTGCCGGTGAACGTTGCCGGGTGGAATTCTATCTCGATATTTCACAACTCGCCTATTACAACCGCGACCTCGAGTATGTGGTGGACCCCGGCGAGATTGAGCTGCTGATTGGCGCATCGAGCGGCGATATCCGACTGCGCACGACGCTGATGGTGCACGGTGAAAAACGGCTACTGAAGCATCAGCAACGGGTTGCGACGCAAGCGCAGGTTGTGGAGATCTGAGATGACAGAAAAGCTCCAGTGACTGAACAATACCCGCAACAGCGGCTTGCAGACCTGCAGCGCAGGGGCATCGTGTGAAGCCGCGTCCTTGCCTGAATGATGTGCTCGCCGCTCGGGAGCGGCTTGACGGCCACTTACATCGAACCCCCGTGCACACCAGCCGCAGCCTCGATGCTCTGGTGGGCTGCAACGTCGTTTTCAAATGTGAGAATCTGCAGCGCAGTGGTTCGTTCAAAGCACGCGGTGCCCTGAACACATTGCTGCAGCTCGAAGCAGACGAACTCAGGCTCGGCGTCACCACGCACTCCTCAGGCAACCATGGCGCAGCACTGGCGATGGCAGCAAAGGAGCTTGGAATTGCGGCGACCGTCGTCGTGCCGGCAAATGCCCCTGCGATAAAACGTTCGGCAATCGCCGCGTACGGTGCGCAGATCGTCGAGTGCGGACCGACCCTCGCCGAGCGCGAGGCTGCACTTGCACAAGTCGTTGCCGAATCGGGTGCGATCTTCGTTGCACCGTATAACGATCCGCGTGTGATAGCGGGACAAGGCACAACGGCTCTCGAACTCATTGACTCACAGCCTGCCGTCGAGCAGATCTGGGTGCCCGTCGGAGGCGGCGGGCTGGCGAGCGGTTGCGTGCTGGCGGCACAGGACAAAGGCGTCCGTGTGGTTGCCTGCGAACCGGAACTGGCAGACGATGCGTTTCGCTCAATCGCCAGTGGTGAGCTGCAACCGGCTCTGCCGCCGCAGACGATAGCTGATGGTTTACGAACCGCGCTTGGGCCATTGAATTTTGAGATTCTGCGCGACTACGAGCTGACGATCCATCGCGTCAGCGAAGCGGAGATTGGCGCTGCACAGGAACTGCTGATGCAGCGCCTGAAGCTCGTCGTTGAACCGTCCGCCGCGGTGCCATTTGCCGGGCTCTTAAACGTAGCTCGACTGGGGCGGCTCGATGCGCGCTGCGTCGGCATTGTCCTGACCGGTGGTAATACACAGCTCTAAAGATTGATAAAAAGGTAAGGAACACAGATGACGCAAAAAACGCCTGCGGGTGATGAGTTATGGTTCGGTCAGCCACGCGGCCTGTTGATCCTTTTCTTTGCCGAGATGTGGGAACGATTCAGTTTCTATGGAATGCGCGGGCTACTGGTGTTCTATCTCACCAAACATTTGCTGTTCGACGATGCTACGGCAACCGGCATCTACGCGACCTATGGAGCGATGGTTTATCTGATGCCGGTCATCGGCGGGCTCATCGCCGACCGGGTGCTCGGATTTCGTCGCGCTGTGATCTTCGGTGCAGTGTTGCTCTGCTGTGGGCATCTGGGAATGGCCTATGAAGGCTCTCCCGCGATCCTCGTCGGTGGCGAAGTCGTCCGCGACACCAACGCCCTGCAGGCGTTCTATTTATCGATTGCTTTCATCATCGTAGGCGTCGGTTTCCTCAAGCCCAGCATCTCCAGCATCGTCGGCCAGCTTTATTCCGCCGACGATCCCAGAAGGGATTCCGGATTCACCCTGTTCTACATGGGTATCAACGTTGGCGCGACAACGTCCGCGTTGACCTGTGGCTACCTTGGTGAAACCTATGGCTGGGCGTACGGCTTTGGCCTGGCAGGAATAGGCATGTTGGGCGGTCTGGTTACTTTTATTCGTGGTCAGCACTGGCTCGCGGATGCGGGGCTGCCGCCGAACGTGCAGCACCTGCAACAGACTGTGTTCGGTTTCGTAAAACGGGAGTGGCT
>CBDUDJ010000051.1:0-8688 GCA_965365885.1 uncultured Gammaproteobacteria bacterium | reverse complement strand
CCGCCGGCGGTTCCACGAAATCTTCGATATGGCGTGCAGTCTCCAGGCCGTCCATGCCAGGCATCCGAATGTCGAGCAGAACGACCTCGGGTTCGACGGTGGAAGCTATTTTGACCGCTTCAAGGCCATTGGCAGCTTCACCAACGACTTCGTAATCATCGAAGCCATTGATGATCCGGGCGAGCCGGTCACGCGCGAGCTGCTCATCATCCACGATGAGAACTTTCATAGTTGAGCCTCCTGCTCCATTGCATCCTGTCTCAGTGGATAGCGCAATGAGGTGACATAATGATGTTCGTTCGAAGACGTCCGCAATTCCGCCCGGGTGCCGTAGAGCACACTGAGTCGACTGCGAATGTTGGCCAATGCCATCTTGTTCCCCTGACTCTCCCCGAAGGAAGATTCCGGCGGCAGCGGATTAGAGATTTCCACGTTCACATCCTCGTTTTCGAACCACAACCGTAGCCGGATCGTACCCCCTTCAGGCAGCGGCTGAATGCCATGATAAATCGCATTTTCCAGTAGCGGCTGCAACGTCAGTAAAGGAATTCTGACCGAGCTGGGTATCTCTTCGATTTCCCATTCAAGCTCCAGCCGATTTCCCAGGCGCAGCGCTTCGATACGGACATAGCGCTCGCACAGATCCAGCTCTTCACTCAGTTGCACTTGATTTCCGGCGTCATTGAGGCTCGCGCGGAACAGCTCCGAGAGGTCTTCGACCACGGTTTCTGCGGTCGCCGGATCCGTCGCAATGAGACTTGCAATGATGTTCATGCTGTTGAAGAGAAAATGCGGCCGAATGCGCGACTGCAACGCTTGAATTCTCGACTGTAACTCGGCCTGCTCTTGCACACGCAATTGCTGCTGAACATAAAAGTAGCGCAGCGCAAGCACGGTAATTATCCCGGAAATCACAACCTCCCCAAGAATGACCGACCAGCCGATGCCGCTGAAGGAGTAGTTTTGTAACAACAGACGATCGGTAACGATGCCCACCGTAATGGTGATCAGCATGACGATACCGAATGCAGCCAGCGCACCCGCGATCAACCCGAGATCCGCAAGCATCTTACGCGTCGCACAAAGCAGGCCCGCACTTGTGAGCGCGACCCACTGCACAAACAGTGACATCAATGCGAGTCGCAGCCAGGTAATCGGGCCGCCACCAAACAGCATCACCAGAACCAGCAACTCTCCAAACAAAACAAGCAGGGAAATCGCGGTGACATTACAAAGATCCGGCACAATAAAGGGCTTTGAGCGCAAATCCGCCACACTCTTGATGCGCGATTGGTTGCTATAATCCGCCACCATCCTTTATTGCATCCTCGGAAGTTCATGAGTCAAGACGGAAAACCCTGGGGCGGGCGATTTGCGGAGGCCACAGACGCCTTCGTGGAAACGTTTACCGCGTCTATAAGCTTTGATCGGCGCTTGTATGGCTACGATATCCAAGGCTCCATTGCCCATGCCAACATGCTTGCAAATGTAGGGATTCTCACCGCCGACGAATGCACGCGCATCGTAGCGGGATTACAGGCAATTCACAAAGAAATAGACGACGGCCAGTTCGAGTGGCAGCTAAGCCTCGAAGACGTCCATATGAACATTGAAAGCCGCTTGATCGAACTCATCGGTGAGACCGGGAAAAAACTCCACACCGGACGCTCGCGCAACGACCAGATCGCGACAGACATCCGGCTATACCTGCGCGCAGAGATAGATGAACTGCTCGAAGCAGAAAAAATCCTGCTGAAAAACATACTCGATCTGGCTGACAGGAACGCAGCGACCATCATGCCGGGTTTTACCCACCTGCAGACGGCGCAACCCATCACATTCGGCCATCATCTGCTCGCCTGGTTCGAGATGCTTCTGCGCGACCGTCAACGACTCATCGATTGTCGGGTACGGGTGAACGTATTGCCCCTGGGCAGCGCCGCGCTGGCTGGTACGACGTATCCCATCGATCGAGAACAGGTTGCAACCGAACTCGGGTTCGCTGCGATCTGCGAAAACTCGCTCGATGCTGTCAGTGACCGCGATTTCATTATCGAGTTCTGCGCCATCGCCAGTCTCACGATGGGCCATTTTTCACGCTGGAGTGAAGAACTGGTGTTGTGGATGTCGCAACAGTTTTCGTTTGTGGATCTGCCCGATCGATTCTGTACTGGTTCGAGCATCATGCCGCAGAAGAAAAACCCTGATGTTCCTGAACTCATTCGAGGCAAAACTGGCAGGGTGACCGGCGCTCTCGTGTCACTGCTTATGCTCATGAAAAGCCAACCGCTTGCCTACAACAAGGATAACCAGGAAGACAAAGAACCACTCTTCGATACTGTAGACACGCTGCGGGACACGCTGACCGCGCTGACTGGTCTGGTTCCGGCCATCGAAGCAAATACCGAAAACATGCGGGCCGCGGCAAACGCGGGATTCGCTACTGCTACCGATCTTGCCGACTATCTCGTGCGCCGCAACGTCGCTTTTCGCGACGCTCATGAAGTTGTCGGCAAAGTGGTTTCTTACGCAATCGAACAGGCGAAACAGCTCGACCAGCTCTCGTTGCAGGAACTCCAGAAGTTCAACCGCGAAATTGAAGCTGACGTGTTCGATGTGTTGACCCTGGAAGGCTCCGTTGCTGCACGCAATCACTATGGTGCAACCGCACCCGAACAGGTCCGGGCGGCAGTGCGCAGGGCGCGTGCCCGACTCGACTGACAGCGGCTTTTAACCCGGGCTAAAACCCGGGGTACCGGCGGACAGCTACGGTGTATACTCGCGCGTTTTCTACCAGGACACTCCAGTGCGCTGGATTCTCTTATGTATTCTGGCAGTGCAAGCGGCAACCTGTGGCCAGAAAGGCCCATTAACGAACCCGGCACTGACTGATCAGACCGCCGCGTGGAACGCGGCACCTGCGGCGGCGACTGCCACGGCAGCTCGAGCCGATTTGCGCAGCTGATCATGCCCTGCTTCGAGTATCAGCGGGACGTCCTGCACGTCGAGTCCGTGGCCGTTCCAGACATCGTCGCGACGGTGGGTTCGCCGGTCTATATTTACTCACGCAGGTACCTGGAAACTCAATATCAACGACTGGTGGCGGCGCTCGAGGGCACGGACACCCGGATCTGTTACGCCGTCAAAGCGAACTCCAATCTGGCTATCCTGCGCTGCTTTAGCGAGTTGGGTGCGGGGTTCGACATTGTCTCGGGCGGTGAACTGCACAGAGTGCTGGCAGCCGGTGGTGATCCCGCGAAGGTCGTCTTCTCCGGTGTTGGCAAAACTACTGAAGAAATCGACTACGCCCTCAAGCTCGATATTGACTGCTTCAACGTCGAAAGCGCAGCGGAACTCGATCGTTTGAGTGCTCGTGCCGAGTTGCTCCAGAAAGTGGCCCCTGTAGCAGTAAGAGTCAATCCAGACGTGGACGCGCAAACCCACCCCTATATCTCCACCGGCCTGAAAGAGAACAAGTTCGGTGTGCCGATTGAACAGGCGGCAGAACTTTATCGTACGGCAGCAGATCGGCAGTGGCTGAAGACAACGGGCATCGCCTGCCACATCGGCTCACAGATGAGCCGGGCAGAACCGATTCTCGAGGCGTTACAAAATCTGTTGGCGTTACATGAGGAACTCGCCGGCGACGGTATTGAACTCGACCACCTCGACCTTGGCGGAGGTTTTGGCGTCAGCTACAACGACGAGCCAGAATTCGATATCGCAGCCTTCAGCAGCGCGCTTCGAGTCGCGCTCGCCGACAGACGATCTTCAAGACCAGCCTCAAAACCATTGAGGCTCGCAATTGAACCCGGGCGGTTCCTGGTCGCCAATGCCGGCATTCTCGCAACGACGGTAGAATATCTGAAGCCCGCGCCGACGTCGCAGCACAGAAATTTCGCAGTGGTCGATGCCGCAATGAACGACCTGCTCCGACCTGCGCTGTACCAGGCATGGCATCGCGTGGAGAACGTCCACCGACGCCCCGAAACAGCTTCGGTTTCCTGGGACATTGTGGGGCCGGTGTGCGAAAGCGGCGATTTCCTCGCGAAAGAGCGGAGTCTGAGCGTCCTTGCAGGGGATCTGCTCGCCATTCACTCTGCGGGTGCTTACGGCATGGTTCAGTCTTCGAACTACAATTCCCGCCCGCGACCCGCTGAAGTGCTGGTGGACGGCGCCGATTTTCAAGTGGTGCGGCGCCGCGAAACGTCAGCCGACCAGCTGCGGCTCGAAATACGGTAGGCTGCCGTTGATGGAGATCACATTCGCAAAGATGCACGGCCTCGGCAACGATTTCATGGTGCTCGACCTTGTCAGTCAGGAATTCGAATTCACCCAGGAACAGGTTCGCCAGTGGTCCGACAGACGCACTGGTATTGGTTTCGATCAGCTGTTGATCATCGAGCCACCCCAGCAGCCGGATGCGGATTTCGGCTACCGGATTTATAACGCAGACGGATCCCCCGCTGAGCAGTGCGGCAACGGCGCGCGCTGTGTCGCAAAATACATTGCCGATCTGCCACTGAGCGTGAAGTCCAACATCGTCCTGCAGACCAACACGGGGCGTATCGAAACACGGCTACTCGATGCGAATACTGTCGAAGTCAACATGGGCCAGCCACTCATGGGGGAGCAGGAAATTCCGTTTCGTGTTGCCGAAGCGATTTCCTGCGGCCAGCGTAATTTCAAACTCGCTGCAATCAACGAAGAATTCGAGATCACCCCGGTTTCGATGGGCAACCCGCACGGCGTCATTTTTGTCGACGATATCGCAACGACTCGGGTGGCCGAGATCGGCGCCGCACTTACCAGTCACGATTTTTTTCCGAATCAGGCCAACATCGGGTTCTGTCAGATCATCGATTCCGGCTTTGTCCGCCTGCGCGTATTCGAACGCGGCGTCGGGGAAACGCGTGCATGTGGTACCGGGGCCTGCGCCGCCGCTGTGGCCGGGCGCCTGCTCGGAAAACTTGAAGATAGCGTCAAAGTGTCACTCCCCGGCGGCGAAATACGTATTCATTGGCAGGGCGGCGACAGCCCCGTTAAACTGACCGGATCAGCCACCTTCGTGTATGAGGGCCGCCTAGCAGCGTGAATATCTCGCAATGACTTCGGCTACCGACGCCGAGACAATCCCTACTGATGAGTCTGTCATCGCCTACCTGAAAGACAATCCGGGGTTTTTCCTCAGGCACGCAAAACTCCTTTCAGAGCTGAATCTACCGCATGAATCCGGCGAGGCCACCTCGCTGATTGAACGTCAGGTGGCGATTCTGCGAGAGCGCAACATGCAGATGCGACGGCGCATGAACGAGCTGATGCAGGCCGCCAAGGACAATGACGTACTGTTTGCCAAGACCCGAACGCTCACCCTGGAATTGTTACACGTCAATAACTGGCATGAACTCAACGAAGTGCTGGCCACTTATGTACTGGCGGATTTCCAGGCAGATTTCGTCTGCTGCCATCTCGCGAATCTCCCGGTCTTTCTCGATCACCTGCAAAGTCATGAAGGCACGCTGCCGCACGAGCGATTTGTGAGTAACAACCAGCCTATCTGCGTCGTGCTCCGTTCGGAGGAGCTCGCGACAATCTTTCCAATTCAGGTTCACAGCACACAGGGAAGCGCTGTGTTGGCACCTTTGTTTTGGGAAAATGGCGAAGGCTGCCTTGCGATTGGCAGTCGAGATGCCAATCGTTTCACCACCGATATGGATACCCTGTTCGTGACTTACATCGGCGATGTTTTGAGCCGCGTGGTCCAACGCCTGGCGTCGTGAGAAAGCCCAACGAGTTGGACAGCTTTCTCGATCATCTGCGATTCGAGAAACAGTATTCTCCGCATACTCTCAGCGCCTACCGCCGGGACATCACCCGGTTCGTTAAAAAAACCAGCGTACCCCTCGCGCAGGTCAAATCGCATCACGTCAATACGTTCATTGCCTCTCTGCACAGTAGCGGGCTTTCGGCCAGGACCATCCAACGGGCATTGTCCAGCGTCCGCAGCTTTTTCAATTATCTCGAGCGTACGGGTTGCGTTGCTGCCAACCCGGCAGCAGCTAACAAAGCACCGAAGGGCCGCAGTAGACTGCCACAAACACTCGATACTGATCAGGCTGCAAAGCTGTTCGCCGTTGCCGCAACTACGCCAATCCAGAAAAGAGACCGGGCGATTACGGAACTGTTTTACGGCAGCGGGTTGCGCCTGGCGGAACTTGTTGGAACCGATATCGGAGATCTCGATCTCGAAACGGGGTTCGTTACGGTAGTCGGTAAAGGCCGGAAGTCACGACAGGTTCCCCTGGGGCGCCATTGCATCGCGGCTATTCGCAGTTGGCTCGACTGCCGCACCGAGCTTGACCGCACAGCACCGTTGTTCACAGGCCGGCCGGAAAAGCGTATCAGCCCCCGTACTGTCCAGGTCAGAATCAAGGAACTCGCACGCCGCCAACTCGGCAGCGGTCAATTACATCCACACATGCTGCGCCACAGCTTTGCCAGTCATCTGCTGGAATCGAGCAGCGATCTCAGAGCGGTCCAGGAACTACTTGGCCACGCCGACATCGCCACTACGCAGATCTACACACATCTGGACTTTCAACATCTCGCAAAAGTCTACGACGCCGCGCATCCACGGGCAGAACCACAGGATGAGTAGAGCGTGCGTCATCACGTTCGATCTCGACAACACGTTGTGGGATGTGGGTGATGTCATTCGCAGAGCCGAGCGACAGATGCGTGCCTGGCTTGACGTCCAGGCACCGGAATATTCGCAGCGCATCGATCAGGCAGCGATTTTAGAATTGCGCGCTCAGCTGGTGGCGGCCGACCCGAAATTGCGCCACGACCTCTCCGCGCTGCGCGAAGAGATTTTATTTCAGGCTCTGTCTCAGTGTGGCTACAAACCAGCACGCGCCAGGTCGCTCGCAACGACCGCCTTTCAAAAATTTTTCGAAGCGCGACACGACGTAGTCTATTTTGCCGGCGCGCTGGAAGTCCTCGAAGAACTCGCAGGCAATTATCGCCTGGGAGCTTTGACTAATGGTAATGCCGACGTCGGTAAGCTCGGACTGGATCGCTACTTTTCCTTCGCCTATTCGGCTGCCGACGTTGGCGCGAGCAAACCGGCACCGGCTATGTTCGAAGCTGCACTGGAGCACTGTGGAGCCCAGCCACACGACGGTATCCACATTGGCGATCATCTGATCGATGACATTCAGGGTGCCGCAGCGGTTGGCATGCACACGATCTGGGTCAACCACAATGAAGAATCGCGTCCCGCAGGTTCTTGTGCGCCGACGAACACAGTGGCCAGTCTGCACGAACTCCCCGACTGCGTCGCACGAATTCTCGAGGGCTGATGCCTGCCGTCAGCAGGTCGCTGTGGTCAGCGGCCCAGTTGGCGGATGATTGCTTTGATCGCCTCTGCATCGGCTGCAACTTCCGTGCGACGGCTGTCCTGCCCTGCGAGCACATCGAGCACCGGATGCCTGGCAACGTCTTTACCGATCGATTCGTTCACCGATTCGGGAAACTTGGCTGGATGGGCGGTGGCGATGCACACTTTGGGGCCCGGTAGATCGAAGCGGCCGGCCGCAGCGAACCCTACCGCGGTGTGTGGATCCGCAAGGTAACCGCAGTCCTCAAAAAGTGTGCGGATCGTCTCCAGCGTCGTGGCTTGACTCACAGCCGTCGCCAGGAAAACGTCCGAACCCGGTGGTTGCGGGAGTTCTGCGATGCCGGTGGTGGCGAACGCGTGCATGAACGCGTTGAGTTGCCCGGAATCACAGCCAAAATGGTAGTACAGGAAGCGCTCGAAATTGCTCGCCACCTGAATGTCCATCGCGGGAGTGACCGTATAGCGCACGGCACCGCGCTCATAGCGCCCGGTCTCGAAGAAGACGGACAGGATGTCGTTTTCGTTGGTTGCGACAACGAGCTGCGCGATGGGGAATCCCATTCGCTTGGCCAGATAACCGGCAAACACGTTACCGAAGTTGCCAGTCGGCACACAGAACGTCACTGCGGTCTCGCGCCCGAGCTTGAGACTGGCATAGGCGTAATAGACGATCTGCGCGAGCACGCGCGCCCAGTTCACCGAATTCACAGCACCCAGCGAATACTCCGATTTGAACGCTGCATCATTGAAGACGGCTTTCATGAGCGTCTGGCAGTCATCGAAACTGCCCTCGACCGCCAGACAATGCACATTGTCATCAAGTACTGTAGTCATCTGCAGTTCCTGCAGCGGGCTGACTTTACCCAGCGGATACATGATGAAGATATCCACTGTTTTCAGACCGCGGACTCCGGCGATCGCCGCGCTGCCGGTATCGCCACTCGTGGCTCCCAGAATGTTCAGATGCTGACCGCGGACTTCGAGAATGTATTCAAAGAACTGACCAAGGAGTTGCAGTGCCACGTCCTTGAAGGCAAGTGTCGGCCCGTGAAACAACTCGAGAACCTCAACGCCCGCGATTGATCGCAGCGCCACAACGTCGGGCTCGGCAAAATCGGCATAGGCACGATCGATTAACTCAGCGAGTTTGGCTTGCGGAATGTCATCGACAAAAAGGCCAATGAGGACCTTGGCTAGCTCGCCGAAGCTGAGGTCCTGCCAGTCACTGAGTCGGTCACCAATCTGGGGAATTTCTTCGGGCACCAGCAGACCGCCATCAGGCGCCAGAC
>CBDUDJ010000050.1:0-8761 GCA_965365885.1 uncultured Gammaproteobacteria bacterium | reverse complement strand
CCACGACTGAACTCGTGGCCGCTGTCCAACACGCAAAATTACAGGTAAGTTGGCGCTGCGCGATTAAATCGTTTGCTTACGTTTTCTTCAGAGAAGGAGGTCTGGTGGTTCATCGAATTTTGCTTATCTCGGCAGCTGTTGTTGTCCTGGCAAGTTGTATCAGCCTGGCACCGCCGCCAGCGCCAGTGTCACCGCTGAACCGGCAGATCAGCTTCCTCGACGACGTCAAGCCGGTGCTGGACTCGCGCTGTGCGGTTTGTCATTCATGTTACAACGCGGCCTGCCAACTCAAGCTGAGTTCGTTCGAAGGCGTCGACAGAGGCGGCAGCAAGATCGGCGTCTATGCCACACGACTCAGGCCCCAGACTCCAACCCGCCTCTTTGTCGATGCACAAACCACCGAACAATGGCGAGACACCGGATTCCACAGTGTGACCGAAAGCCAGTCGAACGGACTCGGCAATGACTCGATCATGAGTTACTTCCTGGATGCAAAGCACAGGCATCCAGCGCCAGAAGGCGAATACTTTGCCGACACCGGGGTTCAGACATGCGCCGCGGGCACCCGTGAAACACGGAAATTTCTCGGCAGACATCCGACCCGCGGCATGCCTTTCGGTTTCCCTGCACTGCCCAACGAGCAGCAGGACATTCTGACGAACTGGCTGGTCCAGGGTGCACCCGGACCGAGTGCTGACGAGCAGACAAACCTCGTTTCACCAAGCAGCGTCGCGGCTGGGGAGATCGAAAAATGGGAATCGTTTCTGAATCGGGGTGACGCAAAATACGCGTTGACCGCCCGTTATCTATACGAGCACTTCTTTCTGGCGCACCTTAGATTCACCGCGACAAACCTCGGCGAGTATTTCCAACTTGTGCGTTCTACCACGCCATCGGGTGAGCCCATCAATGTCATCGCAACCGTCAGGCCTTACGATGACCCTGGCGTAGAGCAGTTCTACTACCGGTTTGAGAAAATCCATTCGACCATCGTCTACAAGACACACATCGTCGTTGAATTCGACGACGCAACCCTCGCCAGATACCGGCAACTGTTCATCGATTCCGAATGGCTCGAGACACCTCATCAGATGCCTTTCGATGACAAATTGGGCGCTAACCCATTCGTCATCTATGCACAGATTCCACCGCGTGTGCGCTATCAGTTTTTACTCGACCATTCTGAATACATCATTCGGACCTTCATTCGTGGACCTGTCTGCAAGGGCCAGGTCGCACTCAACGTCATCCACGATCACTTCTGGGTGATGTTCTTAAACCCGGATGCCGACGCAACGGTGGCGCATCCGGAATTTCTGGCAGAACAGGCGGATAACCTGCGGCTGCCAACTGAGCAGGGTAGCGGCAAGCGACTGACCCGAGCCTTCAGTAACGCTTACCGGAACCGTTACGCAAACTTCTACACAGCAAAAAACGCGCTCTACAATCGCGTGAACACAGCAGGCTTTGATCTCGACGCCATCTGGCAAGGTCGGCGTGCAAGTGACGCTCCGCTGTTGACGGTCTACCGCCATTTCGACAGCGCGTCCGTACACAAAGGCGCGCTGGGGAATCTACCCCGGACCCTGTGGGTCATCGACTACCCTCAGCTCGAGCGCATCTACTACGCGCTGGTGGCCGGCTTTGACGTGTTCGGCAACGTTTCCCATCAAGCAAACATACGCCGCTACATGGACTACCTCAGGATCGAAGGCGAGTTGAATTTTCTATCATTTCTACCTCCGCAGGATCGTTTCTCCATCCTCGAGTCCTGGTACGTCGGTGAGCGCGCCCTTGCTCAGACCGTACACGATGAAGTCCTGGCCAGGCGAGCGACGCAAATCACCTACCAGACAGACGATCCAAAGCGGGAGTTTGTTGAACGGGTGGTGAACGGCCACCTTCTCGACGCAGTAGAGATACATCTCGATCCCGTCAACTACCAGGTAGACGATGAACCGCTTGTAATGCCGACAACATTCGAAACACCCCAGGATATCCTCGACGGATTTCGTGCCCTCACCGAACCGGGGACCAGTTTCATAAGGCATGTCACTGACACGCAGGCGAACGTTCTGTACGTTCGTGTACGCGACACAAACGGTCCTGACAATATGTTCTCAATTGTCATCAATCGCTGGCATGACAACGTGAATTCGTTGTTCGGAGAGCAAAACCGACTGGATCCTGCCAGGGACACCATCGATTTCCTGCCTGGCAGCATCGGCGCGTATCCCAATTATTTTCTAGACGTGCGCAAGGACGACATCCCGGACCTCTTCGACATGCTCGCTAATTTCGATGGTTCTCCCGAGTACATCGCCAAGCTCAACAAATACGGCATCAACCGCGCTGATGAGCGATTCTGGGAAGCGTACGACTGGTTCCAGGAACGCATGAATGAACGCGATCCGGTCCACGCCGGACTTTATGATCTGAACCGGTATTACTCCCGGGCCACGGCGGATTGATTTCAGCTCAACCCCGGTAGTCGGTTGCGAATGCTGCCGCGCCATTGAAAAAAAGTTGCAGACTCTGATTGTAGCGATAGAAAGCGTCTATCATCAGTTGATCCGGTCCGTCGACCAACATCGGATCATCCGGGAAGGTGAGATAGTTTAACGTGTGCTCGAGATCGGGCTCACCCCGACTTCTGATGTTTTCAATCATCTCGCGCCAGGCATCCAGAGTAGCTTCAACGACGAAATGTTCCGGTTGAGCGTCTTCAATCTTGTCCAGTTCTCTGACCGACTCGGCTGCATAGCCGTTGAATTTCACTTCAATCAACCGGACTTCGTCTGCGAGCGCGACTTTAACCACCATGCAACAATCACAGGCACCTAGGACGCGATAGGCTTCACACTTATCGTCCATCTGACGCGCCAACAATTCGAACCACTCAACAGACGGAAATTCGGTTGTTTTATTCATGTTGCTACGCTCCCTTGGCAACCATGGTAGATCAGGCAGCAAGACCAAGATCCGGAATTTCCAGTGGAATGGTGATGCGCGATGATCGATCCAGCCCCGCTACCCGCAATCGGCTCATGTATTCCTTCACCTGTTTTTTGTAGATGAACGCCATACGTACCAGGCCAACCTCAATATTCTTGAGACCACCACCGGCGAGAATTGCTCTGGGTTCAGAAGTCTGCGGCTCAAGGTTCAGCTTGAAGATAGCCGCCTCGCCCAGGTCGAGAATCTGGTGTATCTCCTCCGCACGTTCCGGGTGGCGCTCAAGAAGCCATTTGAGGTGCATCACACCATAGGCCACATGTCGGGCTTCATCCTGCATACACATGCGGAACATTTTCTTCTCTACTTCCGTCGGCGCGAGAAATTCACCCTGCCGGAACATGGTCAGAACAAACCCTTCACCGAATATGTGCATCAACGCACTCGCCGTGGTGTAGTCCTCAGCCTGCAGAATGGCAGCTAGCAGTTCTTCCTGACCCGGCGACGCAGACAGCAGCCCTCCACCATTGGCTAACGCCCGCTTGCGGAAAACATCCAGATGACGAGCTTCATCCATGATCTGAGTCGCCAAAAACAGTTTCACTTCATGGAAATCATGGTTGACCTGCGCCAACCACTTGGCAGGCATATCACCTGCGACAAACTCGATTTCCGTGAGTCCGGTACACATCTGGCAAACCGATTTCTCGATGTCATCGGGTAGCTTCTGAAGTTTTTCCCACGGAATGTCGGTGATGGAATTCCACTGACGCATCACTGCTTCGTCGTATAGCGAGCCTGCATTTTCAGCCCAGACCTCGGTCATCTCGTTCAACGAATACAAGTTCAGGGCTGGTGTGTCAGCGGGAACGTGACAGCCACGCGGTGCCATACTGCCATGAGAGGAGCCGTGTTCCGGCACCTTCGCATAGTGCCCTCGATCAACATCGGTTAAGCGTAAGCCAGTATTGCTCACACTCACCTGCTGACCCCAACCATCAGGATTGCAGTCCATCCAGCTCAGATCGAAACTGCCATGGGCCATATCCCGCATGCGATCAATACCTTCTTCGACCACCGGAGCGAATTTAGACATTTCCTGAGCCTCCATTTTTACGCTGGCCGCCTGGGGCCAGTCCCAGTTGCAACCTATGCCTAAAAGGGGAATCCTGGCTTGATTGCGATCAAACCAATCAGGAAGAAGTGATGGGGTTATAAGGTCAGATGCCGTCTTGCCTTCGCTTCGGTACCACGCACAACTAAAGCCCTGGTTGCAGACGTTTCCTCCGCACCTATAGACACGCCGGGGACACCGCAAGCCAGGTTAGGCGTCATGTTTTGTGTGATGGCCAAACCCAGGACTCAGTGAAATTTTGGATTATCGCCGAGCGACGCAGCCCCGGGCTGCTGCGGCAAGGGCTCCAGCAGAAAGAACGGGCGTTCGAACACGCTGCGCTCGCCGTTCGGTGCCCAGCTGCCGCTGATGTTTCTGAAGGGAACGCCATCAGTGATGCCGCGTGACTGGTGAGGCACATAGGAATTGGTGAGGAAGATGTCGCCGGGCATGGCCACGTGTTTCTCATCTTCGATCCAGTGCTCTACGGGGCCGCTCATCATGTAATAGAATTCCGGGATCGAATGGCTATGCTCGACATAGCGCGCATGTGGACCCCACACCATTTGTGAGACATTGAAATCCCACCCCCCATCCGGGCGCGCTGCCTGGAAGAAGCCTTTGTAGCGCATCACCTCACCCCAGCGGATCAGCAACTCCCCAAGGTTTTTCACATCCTTCGCCCAGAAGAAATTAGCGTTCTCCAGCGATTCCTGGTCCAGCCAGCCAATGTCACTTTCATGCGAGAAGATCCGCGCTGCGGGATAGGGATTTCTCTTTTCACCCAAGGTATCTCGCGCCTGCTCCAGCGCAATTTTCTGCGTGGCGTAGAGTGAGCCACCCGCTGCCACAACGACTGGAACAGATGGCGCGGAGACAGGTTCTGTCGTATGGGTTGCACCCCAGTAGCTGAAGTCCTCAGGCAACACGCCCTCGCTTGCCTGGATATGCTGATTCGCGCCGGTCAGATAGTAACCGGCTGAGAGGAATCGCTGGTCGCCGTTTGGTGCCCAGCGGAACCATAGTAATTTCAGCGGTCCTTCAGCAGAGGCAGAAAGGCGACGGATATCATATGGGTTGAGCTTCACCGTCGTGCCAGGCGTGACCGTCTGTGTCCTGTCCTCGACCGTGATTTCACCTGAACCTTCGATGACGTGAAACATCCCGGGAGCACCCCCGGCGTGAGCCGGCAGTACTCCGCCCTGGCCAATCATGAGTTGGGTGATTTTGAGATCCGGATGGTCAAGCGCCAGCCGCACCTTTACCGCATCCTCGAGTTGGCGGGCTTCGTCCGGATTATCAGCTCGAACGGATGTCCAGTCGAACGGAATGACCGATTCCAGGTCGCCCCATGGCATGTCGCGGGTGAAATGGGCCGGCGCATAGTGCGCAATCGGAGGTGGTCTGGAGGGATCCGTCATGTCACTCGACCGGCGCGCCCTGAAGCTGGCATACACGTCGCGGAACGGATCGTCGGGATCGTCGATCCTGAAATAGACGGACGGGTCGATGTCCGCCGCGCTCAGGGTCCGGTCGATTTGCCCTTCTACCATCTCAGCCGTGTTACTGGACGCCGGCGTCTGCCGCCCGGGCTCGCAAGCACCTAGAAAAGTACCGACCAGCGCGGCCAGGAAAGTTGCGTGCGCGTTCTTCAATGTTTCACGCTTTGTGGAACGCAAGGATCGGTTCGAAGCCGCCCATGATCATGCGCTTACCATCCATGGGCATTTCGCCAATTCCTTCCATTCTGGGATCGGCCCACATGCCCTTATGAGCGACAGCACCTGTTTCCCGATCCGGCCATACGACCCAGGAAAAGACTATCTTCTCACCTGGTAATGCCTTGACTGCTTGACGGTAGTCAGTGTGTTCCCCACTGGGAACTTCGAGTTCCCAATTCTCGAATATCTCGAGTGCACCGAATTCCTTAGCGACCTCGGCAACTATTTTTGCCGCCGCAACATAAGTTTCCTTCTTTTCCTCGGGCACGGCTAAGATGTATCCGTTGACATACATGGCTTATCTCCGTTCAGGCCAGACCTAACTTATTCTTATTCTGAAAAAGATCCAAGCCTAAGCATGGGTATCTTGAGCGTTATCATCGGGGAATGCCTACTTTGCTCGTGGCCTACTGGAGCGGGTCTAACCGAACAAAGTATCTCGGCGGAAATCCGGTCAATAGACGAATCACGATGCCGAGGTTGTGCTCGGTATTCAGGAGTTCGTGCTCCTCATCAGTGACAGGCACCGCCAGGTAGGCGCCTTTCTCAGTGTCCGATGAGACTCGCACCTGAGGATTTTCTAACACCTGGTTATACCAATCTCTCGGCCAATGATTTGCGGCAACATAAAGTTTGTCGTTGCTTTCAAGGCGAGATAGAACCCTATCGTTTGCGTCACCATCTGCGTCCACAGTGGTGATAACTAGCGTTGTTTGTCCGGCCGGTTGGTAGTACCCGAGCAGGGACTCAAACGCTACGACGATCACAACGTAAACGAGGAACACAATCGCGAAAATTTTTGCGAACTTCACTTAAAGTCTCCTATTGATTTGCTCTTCCCACACAGTCGCTCACACTGTACCTGAACTTGGTCTGGCCTGAAGCTTCATAGGTGGAGATTTGTCGCCTTTCGGCCAGGAGCGGACTTGGGGACCAAGCCGCTACGCTAGTTTGTCGTCTCCAAAGAAAGCTTCCTTGTCAGCTACGACGAAAACAACTGCAACAACTATTAGAACCAGGGTTTGGATACATTTGGTGTACGGCGAAACTTGGAAGAACTCCTGAGTGAAATTGATAATCGAATGAATCAGCACTGCTCCCAAAATGCTGCCGCTGTTTTTCTTGCAAAACCAACTAATGATGAAGGCCAAAGGCACAATGCTTACGAAAAAATTCAGAACAAGGAAGAAATCCTCCTGAAGCAATTCCGCCTGGTATGAATGCGGAATGAAAAACATGGGAAGGTGCCACAAAGACCAGAAAACACCGAAGATCGCAGTCGCCTTAAAATAGCTGCGATTACTGTTCAGACTTTCAACGGCATATCCTCTCCAGCCGAGTTCCTCGAAACCCGCAGCAAGTAGTAGAAAAAGGAGTGTTGGGACGGCCCCTACGGTGAAGGAAAACTCTTCAGCCACAGTGAATTGGTCAAACGAATAGCCAAACAGCGTCGAAATCAGTATCGATACAATCATTGATGCAGGAAAAAGTATTAGAAAAAGAGGAATGCTGCTTAGTCTGATCAGCCTGATATTGAGCAATTTGTTGAAAAACGTTTTTTTCAACGCATCGTTCTTAGAGGTAAGAGTCAGGTACAAAGCGGTAGCAAACGGAGTTAACAAGCCGGTTAGCATAAGAATGAGGAAAATCGCGTCACCGCTCTCTGGATCTCCAAGATATGGAGCGGCAAACCAGCACACCCACGTGACAACGAAAGTCAGGGTGAAAAACCGTATTGGTTTGTAGGCGATAGTCTCAGCCATAAGGGTTGCGCCGAATTCGATATCCAACAATAGTAGGTCTTGTCGCGGGTAGAATCCTAGTTTGACATATGGAACGAATCGTTAGGCGTCAACTCTCCTCCTTTAGTCGTCCCGAATCCGATCGCTATGTGTGCTCACTTGCCATTCAGGCAACGATCCCGACGCTCGGCAGTTTGCTGAAATCAAAGTACTGCTTGAACGCCTTGTTGCAGCGCTTGAGAGAGAAGCGACTCAACCACGAGAGCTGGTGCTGGACCACGCACAGATAAAACTGAGTACAGCCGTACTGTTTCTCCGCAGCAGGCGTTCAAAATTCTCTCGACGGACCGTTTACTGAGCCCCCCAAATATCCATCTACGCAGAATCCTCTATGGCTGGCTACGAGCTGTAAGGAGAAAATCTATAACCCAAATATGCCTCGAAGGAGGGACATCTAATGTCGCTCTCTAAAAGCGAAGCAATCGCTCAAGTTAACGCCCGGATCAACGAAATGGATCTGGACTGGCCTACCAAGCCGAAGCAGGTGGTGTTTGAAGAACTGACTCAAGAAACCGACAAGGAGTGGCTTTTCTTCTACGGCATTCCTGAGGACATGCGCATCATGAATCGCGACCCAGAACCTCAAGACAATCCACCTTGGATGGTAGACAGAGAGACTGGTGAACTGACCTTATCGAACAACGGAGTCCCACCCGACTGATTCTGAGTTTTACCGGCTTGCCAACTCTTAAGGCACGATCTCTTTCTATGAATCCCAACCAGGGCAGGTATCGGTATTCACCACCTTTGATAAGCACACTCACCGTTTCTCCCCTCGTATCGTGGTGGAGTTCGATATTCCGTGCATTGAGCTTTTGGACCAGAACTAGCTGGGAGACATTTGGCTTCCTAGAAAATAACCTAACGTCTGAGTTAGTTAACGGGGGAATGGGATGAATTGGGACGCAATCGGGGCAGTTGGGGAGATCGTCGTTTGATCCGTTTGGTGGATGATTTCTACGCCAATAATGACGCCTGAACTGCGCTGACATCCAACTTCCGCATACGACCCATAGCGGATGTTTCTAGGTACATCTCATAATTGAGATTGCGTCGGGCAGCGGTGATGATGCCGCGGCGATACGCAATTCTTGACTAAAAACAAGAAAAGGGATGATTCCAATGGCCGTGCGCTATCTGAAAATAGTATTTGTCGCTTTCATATCACT
>CBDUDJ010000049.1:0-8812 GCA_965365885.1 uncultured Gammaproteobacteria bacterium | reverse complement strand
GGGTGCCAACCACTGGTCGATTCAACTCTTCGGTAACGGCCAGACGATTGAAAACTCCGGCAACATTATCGGTCAGATGGACTTCAATAGCGCCTCCCTAAACAACACCGGCCGGGTCACCATGCCGGTTGGCGATGTCGGTATGATCGATGGTGACTACACCCAGACCGGAACCGGCGACCTGGAGATTGGCGTCCTGAGTTCGGCGCCCGGTGACTATGGTCAATTGGTGGTCACGGGTATCGCGGACATCTCGGCCAACGATCTGCTGGCGGTGGACGTCAGTGCCAATGACATGCTGGTGGATGACGAGACCATCGAGGATGTGCTGTCGGCTGGGACTCTCATAGAGGGTGGCAACATGACCGTCAGCGACAACAGCGCGCTGTGGAATTTCTTTGCCGTAAACGATGGCATGCACCATGTCGACCTGGTCGTCGACCGGGCGATCCTGATCGAAGAAGCCGTCGTTGCTTTTGGACCCGCTTATTCGCAGTCAGCGGCTAAGCAGCTGGACTTCATTATCGACACCGTCCCGAACAACGATTTTATTGGCGCTCTGTCGACGGTTCCCGATGTCCAGAGCCTCGCCAACTTTGCAGCACAGACGGTGCCGCTGCTCGTGGCACAAAGTGCCAAGGCCGCTAATCTGAGTGTTTCAGATGCATCCAACGCCCTCATTAGTCGAATCATGGACATTCGCGGTCTGGGTGCCGGTGATGCCGGGTCAGACAAACACTTCTGGCTTCGAGCGTTTGGTACCAATGCTGAGCAGGATGACAAGCGCGGCGCCACCGGTTTCGAAGTTGAAAACTATGGCGTGATCATGGGTTATGACAACCAGATCAACGCAGATTGGACTCTCGGCTTCGCGTTCGGCTACAACGAACCGGACGTGAACAGCGATACGGCGATTATCGATCACGACATCGAAATTGATGGCTACCAGGTCGCCGCATACGGGGATTGGTCGGCGGACAATATGTTCGTCGATCTGATCGGAATCTTTGGCTTCAACGAGAACGACAGTGAACGCCGTATAAGGTTTGGCGGCGAGAGTCGAATTGCGGAAGGCAACTTTGACAGTAACTACGCCCAATTGTATGCAGCGGTTGGTACCAGCTACGCATTAAGTGACAACGGCACGTTCTCACCAGTGCTCAGTGTGGGTTATACGTTTGTTGATGAGGACAGCTACACTGAGAAAGGCGCCGGTGATCTCAACCTGAAAGTGCGTAGCAACGACGCCGATGCACTGGTGTTTGGACTCGATGGTCGTTTCGCCTTTGAGTTTGGTGAAACCGGATCGCAGTTAACCACCCATCTGGGTGTGGGCTACGATGCGTTGACTGACGATTCCACGCTGATTGCAAGTTTCGTTGGTGGTGGCTCAACCTTCCGGACAACGAGCAACCGACCGGACGAATTCGTGTACGGGGCTGGCCTCGGCTTGACGTTGAACGCGACCGAAGGGCTGCAGGTGTTGTTGAATTACGAATACGAAGCCCGCGACGATTTCGACAATCAGATGTTCAACGCTACCCTGCGTTGGAAGTTTTAGCGGCACCTATCGCGTGCGATCAGCGGTGGCTGCATTGCGCCGCTGAGAGACTCCCGGATCCATGCCTCAATAAGCCGATTGAGTTTGTACCTGCAAGCCGATTGAGCTAGCCTGCGCAGTCTTTTTCTTCGAAGATCTTCAAGGAGTCAAAATGTCCAGGGGTCGTAGCGCTCATCTGCTTTTCGCTGTCTGCCTTTTGCTGGTCAGCGCAGCGGATATTTCCGCCGGTGAATTGCCGACCACCAGGCCGGAACGCGTTGGGTTGTCGACCGAACGTCTGGAACGGTTGTCCGGTCAGATGCAAAAGGCGGTGGATGATGGCGTGATGATTGGTGGGCTGGGCATGATCGCCCGCAACGGCAAGGTCGCTTACTCTGAAACCTGGGGATTGAGCGATCGGGAAGCCGGTACGCCGATGACGATGGATACGATTTTCCGCATCTACTCGATGTCGAAGCCCATCACCAGCGTCGCCGTCATGATGCTCTATGAGGAAGGCCGCTTTTTTCTCAACGATCCGGTGGCCAAGTACATCCCTGAACTGGCTGGTCTGGAAGTCGCAGTTTCTACCGCAGATGGCTCGACGAGCATTGTTTCCGATGGCACCTCGAGCCGGACTATCGGTGAGGGGGATGAATCCAAGGTAGGCATAACCCGCAAACCGCGGCGCCAACCGACCATCCGGGACCTGCTTCGACACACTGCCGGTATGACCTATGGCGTGTTCGGTAACACGGAGGTGGATAAGCGATACCGCGAGCTCGGCATTCTGGTCGAACACCCCGATCTGCAGGATTTTGTCGCTAAAGTCGGCCAGCTGCCGCTGCAATACGAACCGGGCACCCGCTGGCACTACAGCGTGTCAGTGGATGTGCAGGGCCGGCTGGTTGAGGTGATTTCGGGCATGCGATTCAGTGAATTCCTGCAGCAGCGCATCTTTGAACCTCTCGGCATGGAGGATACGAGCTTCATCGTGCCGCAAGACAAAACCGCTCGTCTGGCGCAAATCTATTCTCCCAAGGGCACGCCGAGCGATATGGCCACCGCCTTTCTGAGCCGCAATACTTCAACGGAACTGGTTGTTTCCGATGATCAGATCAACGTCAACTACCGCGAAGGAGCCACGTTTGAAAGTGGCGGTGGTGGGCTGGTCTCTACCGCGGCGGACTACATGCGTTTCAGTCAGATGATGCTCAATGGTGGCGAACTCGATGGCGTGCGGCTCCTGTCGCCGAAGACGGTTGAGCTGATGACCACCAATCATCTCGGTGATATGCCTATGGGGTTCCGCCGTAGAGGCGTCGGCTTCGGGCTTGGCTTTGCGGTGGCGCTCGACCTCGGTGAAATAGGCGAGCTCGGCTCGGCCGGCGAATATAACTGGGGTGGTGCCGCCGGCACCCGGTTCTGGATTGACCCGCAGGAGCAGTTGATCGGAGTGTTCATGGTTCAAAGCATCCCTCATCGAACCAGACTGGCAAATCAGTTCAAATTGCTCACTTATCAGGCACTGGTGGACTGAGCGTCGGCAAGCCGGTGCTCGTTTGAATCAGCCATTTGCTCAGTCGAAGTGGGAGCTGGGTGTGGCGCGCCGGTTGAGACTCCAAACGCGTACAGCGCGAGTGTTTGCAGATGTGTCCGTCACTCTGGTTCTGGCCGTGGTTCTGGCCACCACTCTCCCGCCGGTAGCCATCGCCCAAGCAGGCTCTGAGCAGGCAATCGTTTACCAACTCATCGATCAACGTCTGCAGTGGATGGATGAGGTCGCCGCTCACAAGTGGCTGCATGAACTTCCCATCGAAGACCCGGTACGCGAAACGAGGGTGGTAAATGCTGCGATGCAGGATGCGCTTCGCTTCGGCGTGGTCCCCGAAACGAGTGAGCGATTTCTACGTGCACAGATTGCGGCGGCGAAGGAAATTCAGGTGTACTGGTTCGAGCGCTGGCGAACGGACGGTGGACCTGCGCATGCACCCGATCTCCTCTTTGAAGTAAGACCGGAGCTGTTGCGCCTCGGTACGGCAATGTTGGCCGCGTTGCGACAGCGCGCCGATCCTCGCGACTGGAATGAGTTTAAAAGCACTGTGGCCGTTGCCGGCCTCAGCCAGAAATCGTTGGCCGCACTGTATCGGGCAGTCGGTGAGGTTCGACTTTTTGAACATCGGTTGGCGCAAATACGTGCGACCGGTCAGGTCCGCATCGGCAGCCCTGGCGACTACGCACCGTTTTCAATTCGCTCCGCTGACACAGGGTTGTATCTGGGTATCGACATCGATCTGGCGCGGCAGCTGGCCGCAGCACTGGGCGTAGAACCGGTTTTCGTCGAAACGTCCTGGCCTGCGCTGCTGGAAGATCTTGCGGCCGGCCGCTACGACATCGCCGTGGGTGGGGTGTCGCGCACGAGCGAGCGCGAGAAAGTGGGACACCTGTCGAGTGCATATCACGTGGGCGGCAAAACACCAATTGCACGCTGCGGTGACGCCGCCCGCTTTGCCACGTTGGCTGGTATTGACCAGGCAGATGTGCGGTTGATCGTGAATCCCGGGGGTACCAACGAGCGTTATGTGGATGAGCATATTCACCGGGCACAAAAAACCGTTCATGATGACAATCAGACGATCTTCCAGGAAATACTCAATGGCGCAGCAGACGTAATGATCACTGATCGAATCGAGGCGCAATGGCAGGCGTCCAGACGGCCGGGACTCTGTCTGACAATGCCTGGGACACTGACCTATCAGGAGAAAGCTTTTCTACTGCCGCAGGACGCCCACTGGCTGGAATTCGTCAACGGCTGGCTGGATCGGCAGATTGCCAATGGCACTGTGGCGGCAACTTTTACGCGGCATCTTGCAGAGAACGCTGCCGAGGTAGGTGCTCGTGAGGTAGACGATTGAGCAATCCGAATACACCTGTGATCGTTGGCGTTGGTCAATTTCTGAACCGACTGCAGGATCTGGACGAAACTTTAGAACCCCTGGAGATGATGCTGCAGGCGATGGACCGTGCTGAGCAGGACACTGGCGTTGGTGGCGTCCTCGAGCAGGTCCAATCGGTCAGAGTCATACGCGGCGTGTGGCACTATGCAAACCCGGCACAGTACCTGGCGCAGAGAATCGGTGCTGTTTCCGCGTCCGGATCCGCGGGTGTGCAGAGCGTAGGCACACTGTTCGGTGGCAATCAGAATCAGGCCGTGGTCAATCGTACCGCTGCGTCGATTCTCGCTGGCGATCTCGACCTTGTGGTTATAACGGGCGCCGAAAACGGCTCCAGCGCGGGCAAGGCGCGCAAGGCGGGAATCAAGCTCGAGACGACGGAAACACCCGGCAAATACGATTTGCTGATTGGCGCACAGAAGCCCGAGCATCATGATTTTGAAATCGCAAAGGGCATTCGCACTGCCATACAGGTTTACCCGATGTATGAGAACGCCATTCGGCATCATCGTGGTGAATCGCTGAGCGCCCACATGGATCGAGTATCCTCGCTCTGGGCGAGGTTTAATGATGTGGCACTGGCAAATCCCAATGCCTGGGTGCGCGAAGACTACAGCGCCGAACAGATTCGCACACCTTCAGCGGCGAACAGACAGATCAGTTTTCCGTATACCAAGTTTATGAACGCAAACATGTCCGTTGACATGTCAAGCGCGTTGATCATGTGTTCAGTGCAAAAAGCCAGATCCCTCGGCATAGCAGAACAATTGTGGGTTTACCCATATGCCGGCGTGGAAGGCTACGACCATTTCTCTGCGTCGGTCCGGGAGAATTTTTACAGCTCTCCGGGAATCAGGCTTGTCGGCAGGAAGCTGTTCGAGCTCACGGCGACCGATGTCGCTGATCTGGCCTTCGTGGATCTCTACAGCTGCTTTCCTTCAGCGGTGCAGATCGCTGCAGCGGAGCTTGGACTTGATGAAACACGGCCGCTGACAGTAACCGGTGGCCTCACCTTTGGCGGCGGCCCGTTGAACAACTATGTTATGCACAGCATCGCCCGAACGGTGGAGCTGTTGCGGGCCGAGCCCGGAACGCGCGGCCTGGTGACAGCCAATGGCGGCAATCTCTACAAGCACGCACATGGAATTTACTCAGGAACCGCACCAGCCCGGGATTTTCAGTTTGCGAATGTACAAGCCGAGATCGACCGATTGCCGTCGAAAAATTGTCTTGCGAGCTATCGAGGTCCAGCAACGATCGAGTCCTACACAGTGATGTATTCGGCGCTGGAACCAACTGTGGGACATGTGGCCTGTCTGACGCCTGCGGGCGAACGGACCTGGGTGAATACGGAAGACTCCGAACTTATGAGCGCAATGGCGAGCGAGGAGTTTTGCGGGCGACCTGTGAAAATAAGCGGCGATGCGCAACTAACCGTTGTCGCTTGATCCGGTGTGGTCGAGCCGTCGACTAGGTCCGGCTGCGGCTTCCCAATACCGGAAAGCGTGGTTCACCCGGGCAGGTCATTACCAGTGAGGAACCGTCTGCCAGGCGGGATTGAATCAGGCTGAGAATCGGAATGCGGTGTTCGGGAGAGGCGGCACAATAGTCGCCCTGAATGTCCGCCAGGAGATCGGCCGTATGGTAGATCGTGTGATTTCTGCCTTCATAGTCAAACGTCGTTGCACAACCGGCAAGCAGAACGAGGAACAGCGGCAGTACTTTGCTCAGCGAGCGACAAATATTCATGCTGCGAATATAAAGCCGTAAGAAACAGGGTCTGTGAGGTAAGTCACGACCTGGTTGACCTCATCGCTTTCAGGCATAAATGGAGGGAAGAAATGTGACTTTTTCCACCCCTACAGGGCTGAGGTATACTCGGCAGTTCGTTTGAAACAATAGAAATGGGCCTTGCAGGTCACTACCGGGGGGACGTATGGAGCGGGGAGTTATACAGGGGGGAAAGATGTCCCAGGATTGTCCAGCGCGCCGCTCGTTGCGCTGGTTTTCAGCGCTGAGCGCGCCGCTGCTGCTCGTTTCTTCGCTCGCCATGGCCGCGCAGGAAGGCACAAAAAATGGTCAATGGCGATATCTCGGGGGCGACTCCGAGCACACTCGATATCTGCCAGCCGATCAGATCAACGCCGATAACTTCAACGATCTGGAAGAAGCCTGGATCTGGGATGGCGCAAGCTTCGCAGCCCAAAGTGGCCGTTCCACGCCTTCCTATATAGACGGCGTGCTCTACACCGTTGCGGGACCGCGGCGCCATGTCGTCGCCATTGACCCGGCCAATGGCGAGACCCTGTGGTCGTATCGCGAACCCCACACGGCGCGCTGGGAATACTCCATGCGCAAGGATTACGGTAAAGGCATTGCCTACGCGGAAATCGACGGTCGCGGCATCATCTACATCGTCTCGCCAGGGTTCTTTCTGACCGCGCTCGATGCGAAAACCGGACACCCGCTGGAAGGGTTTGGCAAAAAGGTTGCCGTCGAGGGTTTCCCGGATACCGGTGTCGTCGATCTGCTCGCAGACCTGGGCCACACGTATGACCCCTACGATGGGATCGATCTCGAGACGGGTTATATCACTTCGTCTTCGCCACCCATTGTTGTAGGCGATGTCATCGTGGTCGGCAATTCTGCGGAGCAGGGTTACAACCAGTCGAGAGTCGAAAATATACCAGGCGACATACTCGGCTATGACGCGCGAACCGGTGAGTTCTTGTGGAAGTTCAATGTTCTGCCTGAACCGGGAGAGTTCGGTCATGAGACGTGGGAAAATGATGCGTGGCAGTGGACGGGAGATATTTCTTCCTGGGCACCGCTATCGGCTGACCAGGAACGTGGCATCGTCTACGTTCCGACAAACGGGGCCACGCTGGATTTCTACGGCGGTTTCCGTCCTGGTGATAATCTCTTCAGCACCAGCCTGATTGCACTTGATGTCAAAACCGGTAAGCGGCTGTGGCATTACCAGATGGTGCACCACGACATCTGGAACTACGATACGCCGACTGCGCCGGTGTTGCTGGATGTTGAGATCGATGGCAAATCTGTGCCGATTGTTGCGCAGGCAACCAAACAATCTTTCGTCTACACGTTCAATCGGGTGACAGGCGAGCCTATCTGGCCGATCGTCGAACGGCCTGTCCCGGTGTCGCGTGTGCCCGGTGAAAAGCTCTCCAGGACGCAGCCCTTTCCAACCAAACCCGCACCTTACGACATCCAGGGATTGACCCATGATCAGCTCATGGATTTCACGCCGGAACTGCGGCAGCTGGCGATCAAGGCAATCAAAGACTTTGAGATTGGACCGCTGTTCAACCCGCCGTTGCATCGCGACAACGATCTCAACAAAACCGCGGCACTGTGGTGCCCGGGAGACATAGGGGGCGTCAACATCGATGCTCCGGTTGCGGCGGATCCTGTGGCCGGTGTGCTGTATGTGCCTTCCCGCACACATTGCAGCAGCAGAATAGTCGCACCGGGTGCCGAGAGAGATGCGCTGATCAAGGCACCGACGGGTTCGACGATTGCCGACTATGCAGTTTTACGGGCAACCGGAATCAGAGGGCCGGATGGACTTTCCATCTACAAGCCGCCGTATTCCAGGATCACTGCGATCGACATGAACACCGGCGAACACCTTTGGATGATACCAACCGGTGAGACTCCCGATCTCGTGCGCAACCATCCGGATCTCCAGGACATGGACATTCCCAACACCGGCGTCATGCTGCCGGCGCCGATCACCGTCACCAAATCGCTGTTGCTGTACACCTCCGCATCCAGCGACGGCACGCCCGCTCTGTTCGCGGTCGACAAAGCGACGGGCGAGCAGATTGGCAAGGTTGAAGTTGAGGACCAGACACGTTATGGCACGATGTCCTATGTCCACGAGGGCAAGCAGTATGTGGTGCTGCAGACGGGGAGCAAACTGACGGTACTAGCGTTGCCTTGAACAGTGGCCAGTGAGTTGAACTTGAAGTGAGTTGCGAGTGTCAGTTGCTAATTTTGTGATTTGCCGCGGTGGTGCTGGGCGGATGTTGCTCGCCGCTGGGTGGAGCATGGTTGTGAGCATAGTTGTGAGCATCGCCGTAGTCGCGCCTGCGGTCGCGGATCAGAGCACGACTGCTGACGCCGTTTACACCAAGGTCCAGGCGAAAAAAGGTGAAAAGCTTTACAAGCAGAATTGTCTAGTGTGCCACGACAAGAAATATTTCCGGCCGGTGTTAAAAGTCTGGAATGGCCAGTCGGTTGGTATTTTTTACGACATGATGGCGGGCTCAATGCCGGAGACTAATCCGGGCGG
>CBDUDJ010000048.1:0-8814 GCA_965365885.1 uncultured Gammaproteobacteria bacterium | reverse complement strand
CGGCATCGTGCTGGTCTTGTTTTTTTACTTCCGTCACCGCACCCGTGGCGAAATTCAGCTCACCGTGCGCGCTGCCATGGAACATGGCCAACAGCTCACGCCCGAGGTACTCGAAAGCCTCACGGAATCACTCCACTCCCGTAACGGCGATCTTCGCCGCGGTGTGATTTCCATGGCTATCGGTGGCGCATTCTTCGCGTTTGCGACGTTGCTGGGTGAAGAAGACGCGGTCGGTCCGCTGATGGCCATCTCGGCGTTCCCATTTCTGGTTGGCGTCGCCTACCTCGGGCTGTGGTTTTTCCTGAAGCGGAAGACCGATTAACGCCTACAGCGCAGCTGCATGCTCTAATGGCTCAATGGAACTGAGTGACGAAGCGCTTGTGCAACAGGCAATCGGCCTCAATGATCTCGCGGCCTTCGAACAGCTGGTACGCCGCCACCAGCCAAGAATACTGATGTTACAGAGGAGATTTTCCGGCGACCACGCCCTGGCTGAAGATCTCAGCCAGGAGACGTTTCTGCGCGCGTGGCGCAAACTGGATTCGTTTCGCGGGACTGGTCGATTCAGTGCCTGGCTTGCAAAACTCGCCTACAACGTTTTTCTGCAACACATCCGCAAGACTGGCGGCCGCAAGCAGGAGGTTTCGCTTGCTGTCGATGAAGCCGCCGAACTGGCAATGCCGCAACCCGGTAACATCGACGAATTGCCCGACCTGCCTCGACTGTTGAGTGTTCTGTCCTACGAAGAGCAACTCGTCATCGTGCTCAACTACGGTCACGGGCTGTCAAACAACGAGATCTCACAGGTTCTGGACATCGCGCCAGGCACCGTAAAATCGCAGATTCACCGAGCCAAAGACAAAATCCGTCGGCGGTTCAACATTGCACCCAGCACCGGCATGCCGGCCACGGGGCCAGCCGGGTGAACGCTCATGAAACCGCCCAGGGAGGTACTGATGTCCAACCATTCTAACGACAGGCTCGATGACATTCTGCATCAGGCGTTCACGGAGGAATTCGCGCTACTGGTCGATAACGGGTTCGTCGATCGTTTACTCCACAGCATTCATCAGCAATCCAGAATCCGGCTCCTGGTCATTGGTATCGCTTTGACGATTGCCACCATTGTCTGTGCCGGTTACGTGCTGCCGGTCATTGCAGACATCAGCACCTGGCTGAGTCCGCTGACGTCGTTAACCGAAGAGACGCTGAGGGCTCTTTCCGAAGCCACGCTGAGGGCTCTTTCCGAAGACACGCTGAGGGCTCTGTCCGAAAGCACGCTGAGGGCTCTACCCAGAGAAACTTTGCAGGGCACATTTTTGATAGGTCTGCTCGGCCTGATCGCGCCGTGCCTGTTCATCCTGGTCGACGACCCCATTTAGCTTCCAGTCGCATGACTGGCAGCGTGTTTTTCGGCACGCTGCTAGTTTGCCGTTGCCTGCCAGCCCGTCCAGCCCGGCCCGCGCACGACCCGCCCGGGTAGCGCGCCGGTGTGTTCGCCATCGCGCAACACCAGCTCGCCATTGACCAGCACGTGATGTACGCCCGTGGCATAGCGATGGGGATCATCGAAGGTGGCATGATCCTGCACGGCTGCAGGATCAAACACCACGACATCCGCGTAGAAGTCTTCCACCAACAAACCACGCTCGCGCAACTTGAGATTGGCCGCGGGGAGGCCACTGAGTTTACGCACCGCTTCTGCCAGCGGGATGACCTTTTCCGTGCGCACGTACTTGCCGATCACTCGGGCAAAATTGCCATAAGCCCGCGGATGCGTGCTCTGGTTGAGAAAAACTCCCTCGGTTGCAAATGATCCGGCATCAGAGCCGAAGCTCACCCAGGGCAACGCGATGCCTCTGGCCACATTTTCCTCGGACATGAGAAAGTACACCACACCCACCCGGCTGCCATCTTCAACGACCAGATCCAGCGCGGTCTCCTGGGGACTCGTGCCTCTTTCCGCGGCCACGTCTGCCAGCGTGCGGCCAATATATTTCCGTAAGTCGGGATTGCGAAAATTCACCAGCAGTGCACCTTCCGCGCCTGCCTGGCGTAACAGGTTTTCCCAGTCATCGCCCCGCGCTTGCATCTCTGCGATGACTCGAGCTCGGAGTTCCGGGTCGCGCAGACGTTCGGCCCAGGCGGCATAGCCACCCTCCTGCACCCAGGGCGGCATTGCGGCATCCAGCCCGGTTGATCCTGCCGGGTAGGTATACATGTCAGCGGTAATCGCAAGGCCCTCGGCGCGCGCGGCTTCGACTTTGGCTACCACCTCGTCGAACTTGCCCCAGTTTTCCTGGCCGCTCATCTTCAGATGATAAATTTCTGCTGCGACGCCCGCTTCACGAGCGATCTGAATCAACTCATCGAGCGACTCCAGCAGCCGATTGCCCTCGCTGCGCATGTGGGAGATGTACATGCCGTCGTATTCGCCTACGACTTCGGCAAGGGCGATGAGCTCGTCCGTCCCGGCATAGAAAGCCGGTGCATATATCAGCGACGAACCAATACCCAGCGCACCTTCCTCCATCGCTTCGCGCACCAGACCGCGCATCGCGCTGAGTTCCGCATCGCTCGGGCTGCGGTCGGCGTAGCCGAGTTGATGGACGCGCACGGTCGTGGCGCCAACGAACGATGCGACATTCGGCGACACTCCCTTGCGCTCGAGATATTCCAGATACTCGCCAAGCGTGTCCCACTGAATCTCATACTCGTAGTCCACCTGCCGGGCGCGCATCTGGCGTTTCATCGCATCGTTCACAGGACCGAACGAGTTGCCTTCACCAAAGACCTCCAGCGTTACACCCTGTCGAATGTCGCCCTGACTGCGGCCGTCTATCAATAGTGACTCGGGAGCCCAGCTCAGCATGTTGATGAAGCCCGGCGCAACGGCAAGACCAGCGGCATCGATTACAGTCGTGGCGGAAGCACCAGCAAAATCACCCAGCGCGACGATTCTGGTACCGCGTATTGCGACATCGGCCGTGAAAGGGCGGCCACCACGACCGTCGTAAATGGTCCCACCAAGAATCAGCACATCGAAAGATGCAGCACCGGCGGGATCTGACGGAACTTCACAACCACCGATGAACACGGTGAGCGCGACAACTGACAGGCGTACAACCCGCACCAGGCGGGCAAACCAGAATTCTGGAAATGCGCTCCCCATCTACCCCATCTCTCGCTAAATTATTCCCCCCATTGCCACACACCCGGACTTGCCAGGATTCACTATGCCATTCAGATGTAGGACAACACACTGCCGCTTTGAGGTCCCCGGGGGCCTCGCGGGAGCTGGGGTTAGATCATGCCGTTTTCGTAGAGCTGGCGCACCCGGCGCTGGGCAATCTCGAAAAAAGAACTCGGATCAGCATCCGTTGCAAGTACGGTAGGATCCAGCCGCACGGTCCGTGAGCGGCCGTCCAGGCATTTGATCGTCAACATAATCCGTTCTGCAACGACATCTTCGACTACGTGGTACTCAAAACTGCGCTTCTGCGAAGAATCTACTTCGAGATCTTCGACCCGCGTCCAGTCCTGTAATACCTGACGTTGTGGCAACAACTTTACACCCACTCAACAATTCGCGTCCCAGCGTTCATTATTACCGCGCAGCGGATTGAAAAAGCGAAAGAGCGCACAGTTCTGCCCGCCGGAGTCGTCGTTTTGAGGCAGACGCAATTGCCTCCCCGCACAGTGGGGCGAACACTGGTCGTCGGTAACAGCAGCGCGTGAGCGACGATGTCCAGACAGGCTCAAGAGGCCTTTGCAGCACTTCTGCAACCCCATTTCAGCAGGCTCTACAGCCTGGCCTACCGTTTGACCGGCACGCAGGCAGATGCGGAAGATCTCGTGCAGGACGTGCTCGTAAAGCTCTACGAGCGGCGGCCGGAATTGTCCAACATCCGCGACCTTGCACCCTGGCTCGGCCGCGTCCTTTATAACCAGTTTATTGACGATAAACGGCGCTACAACCGGCAACCTCTCAGCCTGGTGGGCAGCACCAGCGACCTCGATGCTGTGCTTGCCACCAATGATCAGCCAAACCACACCGATGACCCGCGTCATCTCAGCAGCCGTGCACAGGAGCACCAGGCGCTCATGCTGGCGCTGGATAAGCTCAGCGAAGAACACCGCCTCGTCCTCATGAGGCACGACGTCGAGGGTTACAAGCTGCCGGAACTCCAGCAACTCACTGGCACCGCCGTAGGCACGCTGAAATCCCGCCTGCACCGCGCCAGAGCCCGGCTGAAAAGCCTGTTGCAGCAGCATCCAGGGCAACTAAACGGAACCTTTTCCGGCCAAGCGTCGTGTAAGTCAGCAGATGGAGCAGGAAATGATGCTTTGTAACCAGGTTGAACAGAAAATTGACGACTATCTCGATGGCTATATCGGCAACGATGTGGCTGCACAGATAGCGCTGCACGTGCAGAACTGTTCGATGTGCCTGCGCGAGCTGGAGGCCACTCAAGCAATTCGCAATTCTCTTGCCGAACTGCCTGTTGTCGCCCCGGCCGAAGATTTCTTCGATCGCGCCGTCACGCACGCAGCACGGATAGGTGATGCCGCCACTACGCGGCAACGTGCGCGCTTCAGCGGTGCAATCGCCGCTGCATTCGCACTGATCTTGTCCGCCTCGGTAGTGTTCGAACGCCTGGACCCAAGCAACCCCGCTGCATTCGCCGAGCTACCCGAAGTTGTGCTGGCGGTCGATACCGTAACACCGGTCAAACTGGTGTTCTCATCGCCTGCAGCTCTGACGGACGCCCGGTTGACCCTACAGCTTCCCGTAGGTGTTGAGCTTGCGGGATACAACGGACGTTCAGACCTCAGTTGGTCGACAGATCTGGAACCCGGGAAAAACGTCTTACGTTTGCCCCTGGTTGGCCACATGCGCGCCTCAGATCAGCTTGTCGCAAAACTCGAGCATCCCGATGGAACAAAGACGTTCCGGCTGCTGGTAACCGTGAACTGATTGCCGCCCCCGGCACTGGAGAAAGCGATGAAGATGCCCAACCTCACCAACTACAACCGCCCGCGTCGACAGACACTGGTGGCACTGCTCGCATTGAGTCTGAGCACAGGCGCCTTTGCTGCGTCCGGCGACGACGAACTCGAAGTCACGATGGAAATCATCTCAGCTACGAGCGAAGTCGACGCATTCGAAATGCAGCTTCCACCGGCCGACGCCGCGCCCACAAGCACGACGGGTTTTGGTGCCTTCATACCTTTCGGCACAACTGTTCCGGCGGTCGTCGCCACCACCAATCCGCCTGCTGATCAGCAGCCGGACGATCAGATCGTGAGTAATACACAGCTAGACAGTCGCGAAAGCGACTGGCGAGATGACGATGACGATGACGATGACGATGATGACGACCGAGACAATGACCGCGACCAGCGTAACCACGATCGGGATGACATACGTGATGAGTTCGACCACGACCTGCGCGACGAAGAAACCTTCGAACGCGATCACGACGAGATCGACGATCGCGATGCCGATGACGAGATGGAAGAAGCGGACGATCGGGAAGATGCGCGCGAGGACGACGAGATGTCCGACGCGGAGGAGCTGATGGACGATGAAGCGGCGGATGAGGAAGAAGCCATGGACGAGGCGGACGATGCAGGATCCGACGACCAGTAAGCCCGGTTCGTTGCGCAAAACCCGCCTCTCAGGGGCGGGTTTTGCGTTCCTGCTCCTGACATTCACTGCCACGGCTGCGGCACTCGGTGCAACCCCGGCCAATGCTGACCAGCCCAGCTCCGAGGGATTCCAAGCCGCCCGGCTTTACGCTGACGCGCAGGCTGCCTTCAAACGCTCGGACTATGCGATGGCGGCGGACCTGTACCGGGCAGCGGATCGTGCCGGCTTCAATGACCCCATTATCTTTTTCAATCTCGGAGTCACCCACTACAAACTCGCCGAGTACGATGCGGCGGAAGCTGCGTTTGCAACTGCCAGCACGTATCCGAAGATCGCACCTCTGGCTCTCTACAACCTGGGGCTCGTCGCCCGCAAAGCGGGAGAGCCCGGCGAGGCCCGGGGCTGGTTTCAACAGGCGGCACAGCAACCGCGGGCTTCTGCGAGGATTCGCCAGCTTGCCGGGCAGGCATTGCAGCAGCGGCCACCCAAGAACCGCCAAGCGCGCGGCCAGAACCGGACGCTCGTCAAACCAGCACCACTGGAGGCCGACGAGACCAGACTCCGAGACTTCCTGACGTTTTCACTCAACACGGGGTATGCAACAGACAGCAACATCTATCGCACGCCAACAGCCGCCTATGTCGATCTTGCACAGGCTACGACGCCTCTGGTGGAGCCGCAGGTTCAGTCAGGCACCTTCATCCCGGTTGACGCCCAGGCAGAGTTTCGCTGGGGTACGCGCGCGGACAGCCATTTCTCCCTGCGCTACGACTTCGACGGCAGCTACTACACCGATTCGGCTTACAGCAACGCCAACGTTTCCCACCAGGAACTTTCTCTGGGCGGCAAATCGATGCGCAAAACGGTCAATGGCTACAAGTACTTTTCCAGCAAATTTGCGGTGACCAGAACAGACGAACGCTATTACGACCGGGATGACGGCAGCGATCAGTTCGCCGGTCCCGACGATGTTTCAAGTCGCCTGGGCCGCACTCGCTTTGGACCCAGAGTCTATTACCATCGTAAACGCGGCGCCTTCGGCTATGGTCTGCGAGCCGACGCTTTCATCAGCGAATACGCTGAAACCCTGGACTATCTCGATCTGACTCACGAGCAATACCTCGCGGGCGTGCACGTGTCCTACGATCCGCTTCGCAACACTCAGCTGCGCTTGAGCTACGATCACTCCGAGCGTCAGTACGACCAGCGCAAAGCCAAAACCATCGGCGGAATCCGTTTCACCAGCAACGACGAGCTCAACTACCTCTATGACAGCATCGGCTTGAGCTTGCGGCAGAAACTCGGCTCCGGGCTGGCAATTTATCTGGATTATCAGTTCACCGAGCGCAGCGACCAGTTCGAAGCATACGACGACTACGAGCGACACACGGGTCGTTTCAGGGCGCGCTATCGAAATCGCGGTTTCAGCGCCGATGCCGCCGTTACTCATCGTATCTACAACTACGCGAACAGCTTCACGTTCGATCTACCCAGTGAAGGCGACAGGGAGCTTGAATCAACTTACGCAACGCTCGAGCTGGGCTATCGGTTTTCCGCCCGTTACGCAATCAGCCTCTTTGCGCAACAGGATCTGGTCAGCGCCTCGGATCCCCGTTCGGAGTACGACAAGACGACACTCGCTGTGAGCCTGCGCTGGCAGCTGTAATCACCGGGTCACCCCGTTACGCTGTCGCTATCACTCCTCGCGGCCCTTTTCCCGCCACCGGCCTTCAGTTATCGTTGACTCCCCGTTCAGCGCCACGCAGCGGGGAGACTCATCAAGGGGGGAGAGTCATGATTTACGACAACATTCTACAAACCATCGGTGACACGCCGATCGTCAAGCTCAATCGTACCGGACCAGACAACGTAGACATCTACGTGAAGATAGAGGCGTTCAATCCGTTGGCATCCGTCAAGGACCGATTGGCGTATGCGATCATCAAAGACGCAACCGATTCAGGCGAACTCAAACCCGGGCAGACGGTCGTTGAAGCCACTTCCGGCAATACCGGAATTGCGCTGGCCATGGTCTGTGCTGCAACCGAGCATCCTTTCGTAGCCACGATGGTCGAAACGTTCTCCATCGAACGCCGTAAGATCATGCGGGCGCTGGGTGCCAAGGTCATCCTGACACCGGCTGCCGAGCGCGGCACCGGGATGGTGAACCGGGCGGCAGCACTCGCCGAGGAGCACGGCTGGTTCCTGGCACGGCAGTTCGATAATCCGGCGAATCCGGCCTATCACCGCAATACGACCGGGCCGGAAATACTCAAGGATTTTGCCGGCGACAGGCTTGACTACTGGGTAACCGGCTGGGGTACCGGTGGCACACTGACCGGCGCTGGAGAAATTCTGAAGATAGGCAGGCCTGACATCAAGATCATCGTGGCGGAACCGGAACAGGCATCGCTGCTCACCGGCGCTGACTGGAAGCCGCACATGATTCAGGGCTGGGCGCCCGACTTCATTCCCACTGTACTCAATGCGGAGGTCGCCGATCAGATCGTGCCCGTCAACCAGGAGGTGGCACGGGACATGGCGCTCGCACTGGCTCAGAACGAAGGCATCTTCGCCGGCGTCTCCGCCGGTGCCACACTTGCTGCAGCCCTGGAAGTGGCAAAGACCGCTGCCGACGGCAGCGTGATGGTTGTGATGTTGCCAGACACGGGCGAGCGCTATCTGTCGACGTTCCTGTTCGAGGGAATCAACGAAGGCTCAGACGACGAATGGCTGGAGTCCCTGTAGCCCGCTAGCAGGCTTCAGGCAAGCCGCGAGGAGCCCGTCGCCTGCTGCGGTGTTCAGCATTCGAGCAGACTGTCTGCAAATGACAATTTGCAGACAGGTCAATGCGCGCAGCAATCCGCCCAGTAAACAGCACAGCCAACCAGGCTCGACACTGCCCGCGACAGCCTGTACGCCACACCACCATTGCGCTGTTTTTTTGCCATTTCGCCATCGCAATGTCTACCACGGCTCCGCAGCACGCCGGTGCCGCCGTTTACCGGTGTACGAACGGCAAGGACCCAGTACTGTTTTCTCAATTCAGCTGTCCTGAAGCGGCCGAATCGTCGCGCTGGACGGCAGGTGAGACCTCAATTGTCTCGATTCCAGCGTTAACCGCCATCGAGAAAGCTGAACTCGATGCCATGGCGCGAGCG
>CBDUDJ010000047.1:0-8901 GCA_965365885.1 uncultured Gammaproteobacteria bacterium | reverse complement strand
CCCTACACGACGCTCTTCCGATCTGGCGGCGCCACGAATCAATGCTTCAGCAGTTCGGCCAACTCCTCGTCACTCAGGTCGGCGGCGTCGCGAGACCCCATCCCCGTAGGCGAGCGAGTTCCACGACGAAACCTTCACGCCGCGCACGCTCCCGCAGCCCGGCCAGGCGACGGTCTTTCCTGCTCGGGACAAGCCACAGCACAGGCCCGAAAGCGACCAGCAATACGACGATAATGATCAGCCAGGTCAATGCGCCTCCACTTGTTCACATTTTCGATTCTGTGTATCGTCGCCGGAATCCACATGCGGAGGCAACATGTCTGACTATCGCCGAATTCTGCTGGCGGTGGATCTGACCGAGGAATCCAACCGAGTTGCGGTACGGGCTACTTCGCTTGCTCTCGTCTACGATGCCGAATTGCACATCGTGCACGTGATCGAGCCATTGAGCCTTGCTTACGGTGGAGACATCCCGATGGATCTTTCGTCTGTACAGGAACAAATTCACGACCAGGCTAAATCACATCTCGCTGAGTTTGCAGCAACACTTGGCGTCCCTGTGGATCGGCAATATCTGATTTTTGGGCGACCCGAAAGCGAGATACAGCGAGTCGCCGATGCGAAGGAAGTAGATGTCATCGTCGTTGGCAGCCATGGCCGTCACGGACTCGCATTATTGCTTGGCTCTACGGCTAACGGCGTTCTCCACGGCGCCACCTGCGATGTGCTGGCGGTGCGCGTCGGCGCCGAGGAAGCAGCCGAGGAAGCAGCCGAAGAATAGCTGCGTGTTGCGAACACTTGCTGGTCTCGCGACAGGCCGGTGCAAGCATTTATCCGGCGTGTCGGTGCTTGATACGCGCCGGGCTCAGGGCCAGGGATAGCCGAAAACTAAATAAAACGCATGCAGCGGGCTTTATTCATCAGATTGTTAGTTGTCACATTTGTGTGGACCCTGTGTGTGCTTCCGTTTGGCCTCGAGGCAGCAGCAACCGGCGGGCTCTATCAGCAACGCCTCAATTACAAGACCGCCCTTGATCATCTGACAGCGGGGCGCATGCGTAGCTACTACAGAATGCGCGACAGGCTCGATGCTTACGTTTTGCGCCCTTATCTGTCCTACCTCGAACTGCAAAGCCGACTTTCGCGTGCCACCGCTGCTGAAGTCCTCGCGTTTCGCGCAGAGAATTCAGATTTACCGGTCGCCGACATCGTTTACTACCGATGGATGAAGCGACTTGGCAAACGTCGTGAGTGGCAAACATTTCTCGACAACTACGAGACCTCGGCGGACGCCGAACTGCTTTGTTACCAGCTGCGGGCTTTCTACGGTACCGGTGAGCGTGATCGGGCTTTCGCAGGAGTTCCCGCGCTATGGACTGTCGGTGAGTCTCAGGCAAAAGCCTGCGACCCGCTTTTTGAGGTGTGGATCAAAGCAGATCGCCTCACGGAACGAATGGTATGGGATCGATTAGCGCTTGCCCTGGAAGCGAACGAAACCACACTTTCCCGCTACCTCCTGCGATTCTTCGACAATCCGCTGAAGACCTGGGCGCAGAGCTTCTACAACGTACATGTGAATCCCGCGGCTATTTCCCGCACGAGCCGTTACCAGACTGACACCGGGTATTCGCGCGCGGTGATCGCTCACGGCATCAAGCGGCTGGCAGACCGTGACGCGGCCGCGGCGAGTATCGCCTGGTCGAGCTATCGCTCGAGCCACGCGTTCACTGAGGCTGCGCGCAGAGAAGTCGATGCGGCGGTTCTTGTCGGCCAGGCCAAGGCGGGCAGTTATCCAGGCTCCAACGCTGATGAACAGCCGGATGAAGCAGCTCTGGGCATCGCCCAGGCAGCCGTCGCCAACGAGTCCTGGGCCGATGCGGCATACTGGATCGACCGCCTGCCGGCAGATATACGAAACGAGCGCCGGTGGCAATACTGGCTCGCGCGATCACTGGCGAGTAGCACTCTGTCTTCGGAGCGGGCCGAACTGACCTACGCGAAGCTTGCTGCAGAGCGGGACTACTACGGTTTTCTCGCAGCGGAACAACGCGGCCAGCCAGTCAACCTCAATCACCAGCCCTCTGTCGTCAGCGCCATTCAGATCAACAAGGTCAGACGGCTACCAGCGGTACAACGTGCGACCGAACTTTACGCAATTGGCGATCTCGTCAATGCCCGCCGCGAGTGGTACAAGCTCCTGCCAACTCTCAACACAGTCGAGAAAGTTGCAGCCGCAAAACTGGCAGCGAACATCGGCTGGACTTCTCAAAGCGTGCGTACTGCTAATAACGTTGAGTTGCGCAATACGCTGGAGTTACGTTTCCCGCTGGCCTACTACGATTCCTTCCAGCGTGTCAGCCATATAACGACTATCCCTAACTCATTCCTCCTGGCAATTGCCCGCCAGGAGAGTGCGTTCGACCCGCGAGCGCGCTCCAGTGCCAACGCCCGGGGCCTCATGCAACTCCTTCACGCCACCGCCAGCTCGGTCGCCAAACGCGTTGGCCTGCCATCACCATCGACGACGGATCTTTATGACCCGCCCATCAATGTCGAAATCGCTGGTCATCATATCGCGGCGTTGTTTGCCCGCTACGGCAACCGTCGGCCGCTGGTGGCGGCGGCTTACAACGCAGGCCGCGGTCGCGTCGACCGTTGGATTGCTGACGCACAGGGCAAGTCCATGGATGTGTGGATAGAAACCATTCCGTTTCGGGAGACCCGCAACTACGTCAAAAACGTACTCGCGTTCTCTCAGGTCTACAGCCATCTGCTGGGAAGTCCTGTGCCGATGCTGCAGGTCCACGAGACTTCGCTGCCTTGATAGATATTGGCGTAAATCTACTGCACAAGCAGTTCGCCACCGATCGTGCAGACGTCATGCGGCGCGCACACGAAGCCGGTGTGACCACCATGCTGATCACTGCAACCGATCTGGAGTCGACCGCGGCCGCTATCGCATTCAGCGAATCACACCACATGTACTGCACTGCAGGTATTCATCCACACGATGCAACTGGTGCCGGCGCGTCGTTCGCGAATGACCTTGCCGTGCTCGCGCAATCTGATCGGGTGAAAGCTATCGGTGAAACGGGTCTCGATTTCAATCGAAATTACTCGGAGCCGAAAATTCAGCGCGAGGTGTTCGCCAGTCAGCTACAACTTGCCTGTGAGCTTCACAAGCCTGTATTCGTGCACGATCGAGACAGCAACGGGGAAGTTTTCCAACAGCTGCAGAGTGCCGCTGGCGACCTCAGCGGCGTTGTGGTGCACTGCTTCACCGGTAGCCGAGTAGATCTCGAGCGCTACATTGAAGCCGGCTACTACATCGGAATTACCGGCTGGGTGTGTGATCGTCGCCGCGGCGAAGAATTACGATCACTCGTCTGTGAGATCCCCCTCAACAAACTGTTGGTCGAAACAGACGCACCTTTTCTGCTGCCGCAAACAGCACCTGCGGATTGGCATACGAAAGAGAAGGTTGAAGCCAATTCCCGGCGCAACGAACCAGCGCTACTGCCCTATGTCGTTGCGCAAATCGCTGAGTTGCATGAATGCGAGCCCACTACCGTCGCCGAGGCGACCACGCGCAACGCACGCGCACTATTTGATTTGCCTGAGCCACTCTAATACCGATGTCGGGTTGAATGGCCAGAAAAGTTCCGTTCCGCTGGCCACATCGCCCAGAACCGGAATGTGTTCTCCAAGCCGTGCATACAGCTCATCTTCGGCCGCAATATCGACCACCTGCACAGATAATCCGCGTAACTCTGGCATACTCACAAGCATATCCAGCGCCTGATCGCACAAGGTGCAGTGATCGGTACTGTAGAGAATCAATCGGGTCTGACTCATGACGACTCTTATGGCTACTCAATGACTACTCTTATGAGCAGAGTGTTGCGAAGCACTCCTGGATGACGGCTTCAACAAGCGAATCGGTCAGCCTGCGGTTTGCCGACTCTGGCACGGCCGAGAAGTATCCGTTGGCCGTGTCGGACGAGTGTGTCTGGCAGCGCAAGGGCGAGACGTGGTCGACACACATCACCCTGCCCGATCTGGCGGCCGGTGACATTCTCACGCCCAGTCTATCGATTTTGAGTGACGAACCCTACGGCTTTCAATTCACGTTGAACAGCGAAGGCAATGCCAGCTGGCCGCTGCCCGAAGTGCCACGCAAGGAATCTTCTCCAGACGTCAGCGACCGACGGGTACGCACCGCTCTGGATTGTTTCCATGTCCTCAAACCACTGCGTGCTGCGAGCCTTGAGGTAATCTGTCACTGCGCACAACAACCAACGCGTTACCTGCTTGTGATCTCAATGCGAGCTCTAGACATGCCGCTTGTCGCAGCACCCAGCACAGAGGTTCTCTGTCGACGGCCACCACCGAGACGCAGTCAGATGCTGGAGAATCCCCGCATCGCGTCGCGAATCTGTTCACCAATCAGTACCGGCATGGTTATCGGCCATCATGGCCACAGCGTCAATTGGCATTCTCTGCTGCAAGACTGCTACGACCCCGTCACAAAAATGTATGGCATGTGGCCGCTGGCTATTCGTGCCGCCAGCCGTTACGGCTGCCTGGGTGCGGTGGAGCTGTTCAGCGGATGGTCACAAGTCAGCGCGTGTCTGGCTGCAGATGTTCCCATCGTTGCCAGCATCCGGTTTGGCAAAGGGCAGCTCCCCGGCGCACCACTGAACGCCAGCGGTGGCCACCTGATCGTTGTGCACGGGCTGAGTTCAAACAGCGTACGAGTCAATGATCCTGCTGCACCAGATCACGGCACTGTGGCACGTTCTTACCCGGCACAAGCGCTCGCCGAGGCATGGTTTCGTCATCGCGGCGCAGCGTATATTCTTCTGCCATGAAGTACCTGGTACGTTTTCTGCTGCTGACAATCGGCTTCGCACTGACCACTGCCGGCCTCATGTTCTGGCACGCCCGACAATTCACTTTTGAAGGGCTGTGGTTTTTCGATAACGGTTTCCAACTCCACCCTCTGCACTTGCTCGTTGTGGGGCTTGCGATGATCCCGCCAGCGCTGTGGGAAGTTTTCATACTGGAATACAAGTCCACCGATGACGGATGAGGCCCAGGTCAGCACCGGGCGGGTGTATCTAAGAGCCGTGACACGCAAGGACCGCAGCGAATTTCTGCAGCTGATGCAGATCAGCCAGGAACTCCATGAACCCTGGATCACGCCGCCCGCTACAGAGTTGAGTTTTCACAATTATCTCAACCGCGCGGGCCGTGAAGATCATGAGGGACTGTTGATCTGTCATAAAAGAGATGACGCCATTGCGGGTGTGGTGAACATCAACAACATCGTTCGCGGATCCTTTCTAAGCGCATCCCTCGGCTATTATGTTGGCGCACCTTACGCCGGCCAGGGCCTGATGCGAGAAGGACTGGAGCTGGTCAAAAACTATGCTTTCTACACGATCGGCCTGCACAGGCTCGAAGCCAATATTCAGCCTGAAAACGAACGGTCCATAGCACTGGTTAAGCAGTGCGGTTTCGAAAAAGAGGGCATGTCCCGAAATTTCCTTTTCATCGCCAATGCGTGGCGCGATCATGAACGTTGGACAGCAATCCATCCACGTGCCAGGTTACGGACATGACCAGCAGCTGCCAGACGTTGCACTAGCATGACGACAACCTCTCCCTATGGTTCGTGGGCATCGCCGATCTCTGCAGACGCCGTTGTGGCCGGGGTTGTCGGCTTCGCCGAGTTGCGCGCCCTGGATGAAAGCGTTTACTGGCTCGAAAGCCGGCCCCAGGAGCACGGCCGCTGTGTCATCGTAATGCGCGATGCAACCGGTCAAGTGAGTGACCTGACGCCAACTCCCTACAATGTTCGCAGTCGAGTACACGAGTATGGCGGTAGTGCCTACCTGGCGACACGCGCGGGCGTATTCTTTGTCAATCTGACCGACCAGAACATTTATCGAATCGACGAGTCCGGAGCGATCCAACAGCTGACAGACTCGACGGTAGACACGCGCTTTTGCAACCTCTGTCTGGATGTTGCGCGCAACAGGTTAATCGCCGTTGCCGAACTTCATGCCACGCCGGACGAACCACGTAACGTGCTCGCAGCAATCGAGCTTGCCTCCGGTGACATCACGATCCTCGAAGCTGAACATGACTTTTATGCAAATCCAACCATCTGCGCCGATGGCGGGCAACTGGCTTACATCGGCTGGGATCATCCGAACATGCCCTGGGACGGCACTTTGCTGAAGACCGCCAGGTTTACGCCTACCGGTGATCTCACCGATTCCGGGACCATCGCCGGTGGCGCAAATGAATCGGTTCTACAACCCGTCTGGCTCGATAACGACAAACTGCTTTTTATCAGCGATGCCAACGGCTACTGGAACCTTTATCGGTATGATGCCAGCGGCCTGTACTGCGTGATCGAAGACGGCGCGGACTACGCCCACGCGCCCTGGGTTTTCGGACTTACGGATTTCGTGGCACTCGATGACACGCATGTCGCCATCGTTCGTCAGACAGCACAGGGTCAGGAATTGCTGGTGATCAACACGGACTCGTCGCTGACCACGCCGATCGCTGGAGAAGGCGAACCATGGGTCAGTTTCGATTATCTCTGCGTGCTCGAGGGTCAGTTGCTGTTCATCGGCGCATTTTACGACCGCAGCCCCGCAATCATTGCCCACGATCTGCAGAATCACAGCGCCGTTACGATTCATGAGTCGCTCGCACCAGATCTCGCACCTGAAAACATTGCGAGTGCCGAGTCACTCGAATTTCCAACGCGGGATGGCAACTGCGCCCACGCGTATTTCTACTCACCACAAAATGCCACCTGCAGGGGCGCAGAATCCGAGCGTCCGCCGCTACTGGTCATGAGCCACGGCGGCCCGACGTCGGCGGCAGGTCGCTCGCTGAACTACAAGATCCAGTACTACACCAGCCGTGGCTGGGCTGTACTGGACGTCAATTACCGGGGCAGCACCGGCTTCGGTCGAGCCTATCGAAAGGCGCTGGATGGCCGCTGGGGCGAACTCGATGTTACCGATTGCGAAGACGGCGTGAGGTTTCTCGAAGCCACCAACAGAATCGATCCGCTTCGCGTAGCGATTCGTGGTGGCAGCGCCGGTGGTTACACGACACTTGCAGCTCTCACCACGACCCGGACTTTTCGTGCCGGTGCCAGTCACTACGGTATCGGCGATCTGACCGCTCTGGCGGCAGACACCCACAAATTCGAGTCGCGCTACCTGGAAGGTCTGCTCGGCAGCGAAGAAGCGCTTGTCGAGCGGTCCCCCATTGAGCACATCGACGCCCTGGATTGCCCTGTCATATTTTTTCAGGGCGGCGAAGACAAAGTTGTGCCACCCAACCAGGCGCTCGGGATGGTGAACGCGTTACGGCACAAGGGCATTCCTGTGGCTTACCTGGAATTTCCGGAGGAAGGCCACGGCTTCCGTGCGGCGGCGAATATCATCCGCACGTTGGAAGCTGAGTACGCGTTCTTCTGCCGGATTTTCGGCATAACTGCGGCCGATTCTCTACCGGAGATAGAAATAGATAATCTGGATGCGATCAATTGACCAGTACTGAACTCAACGTTGCGGTCCTGATGGGCGGTCCATCGGCTGAAGCCGAAGTCTCCCGGGCATCTGCCGCAGAGGTTGCTCACGCCCTTGTCGAGGCCGGCCACACAGCCGATCTCATTGAGCTTGATACGGCGACCGCCCAGACACTCCTGAGTGCGGCTCCCGATGTCGTTTTTCCAGCCCTGCACGGGCCACCCGGCGAAGATGGCACCGTCCAGGGTTTTCTCGAAATTCTTGGCTTACCTTACGTCGGTTCCGGAGTTCATGGCAGCGCAGCGGCAATGGACAAGAGCATCGCCAAGGCGATCTTCCGGCGCAACGGGTTGCCCGTGGCGGACGATATTCTGATCGACATCGGTACCGACAGTACTGATGCGGACAAACTGATTCGTGAATCGCTCGGTGAACGGGTTGTCATCAAGCCGCTCAGTCAGGGCTCGGCGATCGGCGTCACGCTGGTTGCCAACGGCGGAGACCTGCGAGAGGCGATCACGGCAGCCCTCGCCTTTGGCGGTGGAGTTCTCGTGGAGTCCTACATCCTGGGACTCGAAATTACCGTCGGTGTGCTCGATCTCGAAGGGGCTGTGGCGCGCGCCCTGCCCGTCACCGAAATCCGCACAGCGAGCGATGAATGGTACGACTACACCAATCGCTACACGCAGGGTAAAAGCGAGCACATCATTCCTGCGCCACTGGATGACGCGCTGAACGCACGCCTGCAGGACATCGCGCTTGCAGCGCACCACTCAATGGATCTCGAAGATCTGTCGCGGGCTGATTTTATCGTGACGGACACAGGCGAGATCGTGTTGCTCGAAGTCAATACACTGCCGGGCATGACACCCACCAGTCTTTATCCCGACGGCGCGAACGCCATCGGGATGGACTTTCCGACATTAATGGATGAACTCGTGCGCAGCGCGCTGCGCCGCTACAGGTCGTAGCCTCGTTCGTTGTGCTGCGTGATATCCAGCCCCTCGACTTCAACATCTTCACTGACCCGATTGCCGACCAGCACATCGACGATCTTCAGCAGAATGAAGGTACCAATTCCCACGAAGGCCAGCGTCGCCAGCACACCAATTGCCTGAATGCCGAGCTGATCGAGGATCTGCAGATCGTGCTGACCGCTGAATATGCCCAGCGCGTTACTTGCAAAAACTGCCGTCAGGAGCGTGCCAAGTATGCCGCCGACTCCGTGTACTGGAAATACGTCGAGTGAATCATCAATTTTGAGCGTCCGCTTGAGGTAATTCGTTGCAATGAAACAGACGATCCCGGCGCTGATGCCGATCACCAGCGCACCTGCCGG
>CBDUDJ010000046.1:0-9250 GCA_965365885.1 uncultured Gammaproteobacteria bacterium | reverse complement strand
GCTGCTGATCGCCCCAAAATAAATTCATTGTCATAACGGCAACAAAAATGCCACTCATCGACCAAAACCAACCACCTCGCGCCACCACCACCCATTCACAACTGTCATCCTGGGCTTAATGGACAAAAATGTGTGATTTTGGCGTCAAACTTTGAGTTGAACTCAATCGTAAGATGTGGTCGTGATCCATAAACCGGTTTAAGGATGAAGGTGTCATGACCCCCAAAAACATTGCCCGCAGTGTGGGTGTCGAGTACATCGTTGCGGTCGCTGCGTCGTGAAATCGTCGAACCACTTTGAACGTCCAGCGCTCGGGAATGCGAAATCGAACGTTGAGGTATTGCGGAAACAGGGTGTGGAAAGAGGTTGTGAAGCCGATACTGCGTCGCGACAGCCACCATCTGGCGCACATTCCCAATGGGCCTTCGGTCGCAATGTGTATCGCGTCAGGTGCAGCCTCACGAATTATGCGGCCTACGCGAGCGGGCGTGCACAACGCCAGGCGGATTTCGGGGTAAGTCGGACAGGGGACGTTGTGAAAACGCTCTGGTGCCAGAACCTCCACTTCGTGGCCCAGCGCTTTGAGGCGTTCAGTTGTCGTCGACAGCGTCCGCACAACCCCGTTTACCTGCGGGAACCAGGCATCTGTGATCAGCAGTAGTCGCAAGGTGTTTCTCTTGAAATCGGCGTTTTGCCGGGGTGGCGGAAAAGATTGAGCGCATGGTAGGGACACGGCGGGCAGACCTCAAGGTGCACGGCGCGATGGCTGGAATCGGGGTCGTCTTTGTGGTGGTGAAAATGCGACAATGCGCGTTTTTTTCCAACCTGAGCATCTCCGGAGGTTGTTTCTCATGGCACGCATCGGCTTTGGCGCATTTCTCGCACCACATCATCCCATTGGCGAAAATCCAATCCTGCAATTTCGCCGGGACCTGGACTTCGCTGAACATCTCGACAAGTTAGGGTTCGATGAATTCTGGTGTGGCGAGCATCACTCCACGGGCTGGGAAATGATCGCCTCGCCGGAGATGTTTCTCGCGGCGGCCGGCGAACGAACACACCGCATCAGACTGGGCACGGGTGTCGTCTCGTTGCCCTATCACCACCCCTTCAATGTGGCCCAGCGAATCGTCCAGCTCGATCACATGACCAACGGCCGCGTGATATTCGGCTCCGGCCCCGGTGCGTTGCCATCGGATGCTCACACTTTAGGGATCGATCCGATGGTGCAGCGTGACCGGCAGGATGAGGCGATTGGCGTCATCCGTCGGTTGCTGCGAGGGGAAGATCGTTTCAGCCACGACAGCGAATGGTTCACTTTAAAGGATGCGCGTTTGCAACTCCTGCCTGTCCAGGAAGATCTGCCTTTCGCGGTCGCATCCATGATAAGCCCGTCGGGTATGACTCTTGCGGGCAAACATGAGACAGGAGTGCTTTCCATCGGTTCAATGTCGACAGCCGGCTTACAGGCGTTACCCACTCAGTGGGGATTTGCGGAGGACTCCGCGGCCAAGCATGGTAATACCGTCAATCGCCAGGACTGGCGCATTGTGTTGTCATGGCATATCGCTGAAACCCGCGAGCAGGCTCGTGCGGAGGCAAAAGAGGGCCTTTTGCGCTGGCATAATGAATACACCGTCGGCACCCTCATGCGGCCTGGTGCGGTTGCCTACGCGGACGCTGACGAGGCGATCGAGAAGATGTCCGGTACGGAGCAGGCGATGGCCATTATCGGTACCCCGGATGACCTGGTGAATGCGCTACGGCGCATGACGGAGCTTACCGGCGGTTTTGGCACAGTAATCGGCTTTGCCAACGACTGGGCGAACCGGGAGGCGACCTTCCGCAGCTGGGAAATGGTTGCGAGATACGTCGTGCCGGAGGTCAACGGCATGCTCGATTCATACCGGGAATCCCAGTCGTATGTGATCAATCATCGAGACGCTTTCGATCGCGCAGGCGCAGCCGTCGTCTCCAAAATCATGGAAAACGAAAAAGCAGTGCAGGCCATGGCCGAACAGGCTAATGCGCAATCCGCCATGCCGGCACACCATGCACCGGATTTGAGCAAGAAAGACGTGACTGGCGGTTAACTGGGATCGATCCGAATATTTCATCAATACTATTTCATTAAGACAGGACAACGACATGAGTTCACTCCAGGCGATATTCGATACGAGCAAAGGAACCATTCGGGTGAGTCTGCTCCCAGATCAGGTGCCACTCACCGTGGCCAATTTCGTCAATCTGGTTACTCGCGGTTACTACAACGGCTTGATTTTTCATCGGGTCATCCCCGATTTCATGATTCAGGGCGGCTGCCCGGACGGCAGAGGTACCGGCGGCCCGGGTTACCAGTTCGAAGATGAATTCGTTTCCGAGCTGCGCCATTCGGAGCCGGGCAAGCTGTCGATGGCGAACGCCGGTCCCGGCACCAACGGCTCTCAGTTTTTCATCACGCACGTAGCGACACCCTGGCTCGATGACGCGCACACAATATTCGGCGCTGTCCAGGGCGACGAAGATCAGATAGTGGTGAATGCGATTAGCAAGGGCGATCTCATCAACTCGATCACGATTGAAGGTGAATCTGATGATTTGACGGCTTCTCAGGCAGAGCGCATTGCTGAGTGGAACAAGGCACTGGATGGCTAGCTTGGCATTGAGAAAGGGCTGAAACCGCATTCTAGCCGGTTTCAACTCATGACGATGATGATGTGACAAGGGGGGTTGCGGCCCTTGGAGAGGATAGAGATGGCACAGGTAAAGCAAAGCGGAGTAAATCACAGCGACACTGAAGACCTCGGAGCTGAGAAGGTCGACGACGCGCTGTACAAAATCCGGCACAGTTTGGCTCACGTACTGGCCCAAGCGGTTCTGCAAATGCGTCCGGAGTCGACGCTCGGCTTTGGTCCGCCCATTCGGGATGGTTTCTACTACGACTTCATTTTGAGCGAGCCGCTCACCGAAGATGACTTTCCCGAGTTAGAGCGGCGCATGAAGAAGATCATCAAGAAGGGCCAACGGTTCTATCGGGAAGAGTTGAGCGCCGATGAGGCGCTGGCGCGGATCGACGAGATGGGTGAACCGTACAAACGCGAGTACGGCGCAGAGTTGATCGAAAAGCAGGGGCTCAAAGGACTGTCGTTCTATCGAAATGGTCCGTTTCTAGACATGTGCGAGGGCCCACACGTCGAAGACACCAAAAAGTTACCCCGAGATGCGTTCAAGATTCGAAGCGTTGCCGGTGCGTACTGGCGTGGTGATTCCGACAACGTGATGATGACGCGCATCTACGTTTGGGCGTTTGCCACCAAGGATGAGCTCGACGATTTCGTCGGTCGCTGGCAGCAAGCACAAGCACGAGATCATAAGAAGCTCGGTCGTGAGCTTGGCATCTTCACGATCGACAACGACATAGGCCGTGGTTTGCCGCTATGGCTGCCCAACGGTACCGTCATTCGCGAGGAGCTCGAGGCGCTGGCCAAGGAGCTGGAATTCAAAGCGGGTTACCAACGCGTCGCCACGCCCCACCTCGCCAAGGAGGATCTGTATTTCAAGTCGGGACATCTACCGTATTACGCCGAAGACATGTACCCGGCCATGGAGGTCGTCGAGACTCACGAAGGTGAGCGCGAGGTGAAGGAAGCCTATCGGTTGCGACCGATGAATTGCCCGCATCATCACAAGATATTTGCCGCACAACCACGCAGCTATCGTGATTTACCCCTGCGGCTGGCGGAGTATGGACAGGTCTATCGCTGGGAGGATTCCGGCGGTGTGAGCGGCTTGGTACGCGTACGCGGGATGTGCATGAACGATGCGCATATCTATTGTACGGAAGATCAGATAACTGAGGAGTTCAAGGCCGTGATGGCCATGTATCAGCGCGCCTACGAGATTCTAGGGCTCGATCAATACGTGGTGCGTCTGTCTCGATGGGATCCGGATGATCCGAAAGGCAAGGAAAAGTACGTTGACCGACCGGAGGCTTGGGCCCATTCGGAAGAGATTCTGCTGCAGGTGCTGGGAGAGCTTGGCGTGAACTACGTCGAAGCGGTCGGCGAGGCGGCCTTCTATGGTCCGAAGATCGACATTCAGTTTCCCACGGTGACGGGTCGGGAAGAATCGCTGTCGACGGTGCAACTCGATTTTTCGCAACCGGAAAGCCTGGGTCTAACCTATATCGGTGCCGACGGCGCCGAACATGTGCCGTACTGCATTCATCGCGCGCCGCTGAGCACGCATGAGAGGATGGTGGCGTTCTTGCTCGAGCATTACGGAGGTGCTTTTCCGACCTGGTTAGCCCCGGTGCAGGTGCAGGTGATTACCGTGTCGGATCATTTTGACGATTATGCCAACGAAATCATCAGCGGGATGCGCGACTCCATGGTGCGCGCGGAGCTCGCGCCATCGAACGACACGGTGCCAAAGAAGATTCGTCAAGGCACCACGCAGAAAATCCCCAACTTGTTGATCGTTGGCGAACGTGAGCAGGCCGAACGGACCGTGACGTTGCGTCGTTACGGACACAAAGAGCAACACACGATGGCAGTGGCGACGTTCGAACAAGCGTTGCACTCGACGATCAAAGAGCGTTCGCGGGAATTTTTATTGCCGTAAGGGACTTGAAGGACGTCAGGCAGCGTCTGCCGGATCTAAAATGTCGCGCAGATCTTTCTTGAGAAACTTGCCGCTCGCATTGCGTGGCAGCGGTTCGTCGAGGATCCAGACGTAGCGCGGTATCTTGTAGCTCGATATCAATGACTTGCAATGCGCCCGGAGTTCATCCGCGCTGATGGTCATGTGGTCGTGACAGAACACGGCGACACCCACCTCTTCACCGAGTCGGTCATCGGGGACGCCGAAAACGCTGCTTTCAGCAACCGCAGAGTGCTTGTGGATGGCGGTTTCAACTTCAGCGCAATAAACGTTCTCGCCGCCGCGCAAAACCATGTCTTTAACCCGGTCGACGATGAAAATGAAGCCGTCCTCGTCGATGCGGGCAATATCACCCGTGTGCAGCCAACCGTCGGTGATCGACTCGGCAGTCGCCTCCGGCCGGTTCAGATAACCCCGGATGACGGGTGCGCCTTTCACCCAGAGTTCGCCAACTTCGCCTTGAGCGACGGAATTGCCATCGGCGTCCACGCACTTGGCGTCGAAATTCGGTAGAGCGGGTCCCGCGCTCTCCGGTTTGTCGATGAAGAAGTCAGCGGAGATCGAAGTGATGACACCGCAGGTTTCTGTCATCCCATAGCCGGTGTTCGGCCGCGCGGTTGCCACGGTGTCATCGATCTTGCCAACGAGATCAGGTTGCAGCTGGGCGCCGCCGCCGCCAACGGAGGTAAGTGAGGACGTGTCATATTTCGCAAAATCCGGATGGCTGATAAGTTCACGCGACATGACCGGCACACCGGTCAGATTGGTGACCTTCTCGGCTTCGATGAGTTGCAGCGCGTCCAGTGCGTCCCATTTGTACATGTGAATGAGTTTGCCGCCGTTCATGGTTGCGCCGTGCGCGACGCAGTTGTTTGCCGTGACATGAAACAGTGGCGTTGTCACCAGGGCGGACATTACCGGCGCCTCGTCAGCGGGTACGGGGTCGGGCGCAGTGCCGGCGCGCTCGGCCAGTGTCCCCAGGCACGTAGCCCAGAAAGCCAGATTCATGATGTTGTTGACACAGCCCCGATGGGTGAGCTGAGCGCCTTTGGGATGCCCGGTCGTGCCGGAGGTATAGAAAATACAGGCATCACTGTCAGGATCGATATCCGCGGCAGGCAACTCGCCGCCGTGGTCGATGAGTTCACGCCAATCGTGGACGCCCTCCGGGCGTTCGCCGTTGAGCCTGACGCAGACAAGCGCCATTTCGGGCATATCGGCCTGATGGGCCATGATCCTGTCCAGACGCTCGATGTCGCACACCGTAACTTTCGGTGTCGAGTCATTGAACCCGTAGACGAGTTCCGGCCCGATCCACCAGGCATTGATACCGACGACGGCTGCACCGATAGATACAGTTGCCCAATATGTGAGCAGCCACTCGGGGTAGTTGCGCATGGCGATGGCTACCCGATCACCGCTGCCGACCCCCTGATCGCGCAGCCAGCAGGCGATCGATGCAACCTGCTCATGGGCTGCGGCATAGGTCAGCCGCTCATCACGGTAGACGAGATAATCGCGCTCGGCGAATTGCGTGGATAGCTGCCAGATCTCCCGCAGGCTCGGAGGCGCGGCGGCATAGGTCTTGATCATGTTGCCGCCGACAGCTTCTTCAGTGATGGCGAACTGGCTGCCTTCGGCAATCAGTTCCGCCCAGACATCTTGCAGGTCCTGGTACATCGATCAGCGTCCTCCCTTTGCGCGATCGGTAACTCTAGAATAGATTACCGGTCACTGCGAGGGGTTGCGGATGAGAATATCTGGGTTGTTGTGCCTGATTGTGCTGGTGTCCTGGTTCCTGCTGCCGGGTGCGGCAGTGTGGGCGGCCGCACAGCCCGAACCGGGTGAGGAAGGGCCAGCGCGTGCCGCTCAGCTTGGTGTCAGCATTGCCGAGCCTGCACCGATGCGCGGCCCTGCTGAAGGCGCAGGGCCCTATCCGCAGCTGGTCATTACGAATGTCGTCCTGATCAATGGTGAAGGCGCGCCACCGCGAGGTCCGGTCAACATCGTCATTGAGCAGGACCGCATCGTGAGCATCGGTAGCGGTTATGCGCCCCCGGCAGCCGAGATTCTCGATGGCACGGGCATGTATGCCCTGCCGGGTTTCATCGACGCACATGCTCACATCGGAACGCTCGGCCAGGGCCTCACAGGTTCGCTCACACCACCGGAGTACATCTTCAAACTCTGGCTCGGACATGGCATCACGACCGTGCGGGAGGTGGGTGCCGGGATGGGGCTCGAGTGGACGCTGGCGCACAAAGCTCGCAGCGCGCGAGGTGAAATCACAGCGCCACGGCTAATTGTCCACAGTATGTTTCCCGGTGGCGCGATCAATGACCCCGAACAGGCAAGACGCTGGGTGCGGGCGGTGCACAAGAAGGGAGCAGACGGGGTGAAGCTGCGCGGTGGCAGCGCGACTGCGCTCAAGGCCGTCATGGCAGAGACCCGCAAGCTCGAGATGGGCACCTCCCACCACCATGATCAGAGCGCGGTATATGGGGTCAACGTTCTCGACAGTGCGCGCATGGGCCTGGACAGCATGGAGCACTGGTATGGCTTGCCGGAAGCGCTCTTCGTCGACAGGACGATCCAGAACTATCCCCCGGACTACAACTATTCCGATGAACAATGGCGTTTTGGTCAGGCCGGCCGTTTGTGGGCACAGGCAGCGCCGCCGGGTTCCGAAAAGTGGCGCGCCGTGCGCGATGAACTGATAAGCCTGGATTTCACGCTGGTACCGACGTTTACCATCTACGAGGCGAACCGCGATGTTGCCCGGGCCCGTGATGCGGAGTGGCACGAGGCATACACCTGGCCCGGCCTCAAACGGTTTTTCATGCCCGATCCGCGGTTGCACGGTTCTTACCACTTCGACTGGACGACGGCCGATGAGGTCGCCTGGCGACACAACTTCGAGTTGTGGATGCAGTTTGTGAACGATTACAAGAATTCAGGCGGCAGGGTCGCCACGGGCTCGGATTCGGGGTTCATCTTCAAGCTGTTCGGCTTCGACTACATCCGGGAGCTCGAGCTGCTGCAGGAAGCTGGCTTTCACCCGCTGGAGGTGATTCAGGCGGCTACCCTCAATGGTGCGCAACTGATAGGCCTGGCCGGGGAGATTGGCTCGCTGGTACCGGGGAAAAAAGCGGACATCGTCCTGGTTGGCGAAAACCCGGTGCGCAACTTCAAGGTGCTCTACGGTACGGGCCATATGCGACTCAATCGCACATCCGGTAGAGTTGAACGGGTGGGAGGCGTGCGCTACACCATCAAAGACGGTGTCGTCTTCGACGCACGGCAGCTGCTCGCTGATGTCCGGGAAATGGTGGCGGATGAGGTCCGCCGGGAGGCGGATTGAGCGCGCCAGGAGGCGGAAGGAGCGCGATGAGTGCGCTCCGCGACGGATCTGGGTATAACTGAAAGACACATCATTTGGGGGATAAACAGTGGATTTTGAAATTCCGGCAGACATTGCGCAGTTGCTCACGCAACTCGACGATTTCATAGATCAGGTTATCAAACCGTTAGAAGCGCAGGATGACAACATCCGCTTTTTCGACCATCGGCGTGAAGATGCCCGCACAGATTGGGAGCGTGGCGGTCTGCCGAACGAGGAATGGGAACAGCTGCTGCACAAGGCAAAGCGGTTGGCGGACGATGCAGGTTTTTACCGGTATCCGCTGGCCAGGGAGCACGGCGGCATGGACGGCACCAATCTGGGCATGGCAATCATCCGCGAGCACCTGGCGGTTAAAGGCCTGGGCCTGCACAACGATCTGCAGAATGAACACTCAATCGTTGGTAACAACGTCGGCCTGCTTCTCATGCTCCAGTACGGTACCGAAGAGCAAAAAGCCGAGTGGCTTGACGATCTGATGGAAGGTCGTCGCGGCTTCGCTTTTGGCATAACCGAACCCGAGCACGGCTCGGATGCGACACACATGGAAACTTCCGCTGCGCGCGATGGCGACGAGTGGATCATCAACGGTGAAAAGACCTGGAACACGGGCATTCACAAGGCGCAGTACGACATGGTGATGGCGCGAACCAGCGGCAACGCGGGTGATGGAGAAGGGATCACGGCGTTTCTGACGCCGATGAAAACGACGGGGGTGAAGATCGAAGAGATGCTCTGGACATTCAATATGCCCACAGACCATGGCCGGGTTTCCTTCACTGACGTCAGAGTGCCCCACGCCTCCATCTTCGGTGGCGAGGGACGCGGTTTGCAGGTGGTGCAGCACTTCTTCAACGAAAACAGAATTCGCCAGGCAGCGTCCAGTCTCGGCGCAGCTCAGTTCTGCGTGAATGAATCTGTCAGCTATGCGCTGGAGCGCAAACCCTTTGGCAAGGCGCTTGCAACGAATCAGGGCATTCAGTTTCCGCTGGTTGAACTGCAGACCCAGTGCGAAATGATACGCGCGTTGATCCACAAAACTGCCTGGCAGATGGACAATTTCGGGGCGTTTTCAGTCTCCGACAAAGTCTCGATGTGCAACTACTGGTCGAACCGTCTGTGTTGCAATGCGGCGGATCAGGCCATGCAGGTGCATGGCGGGCTTGGCTACTCGCGGCACAAACCCTT
>CBDUDJ010000045.1:0-9268 GCA_965365885.1 uncultured Gammaproteobacteria bacterium | reverse complement strand
GCCGAGGCTGTCGCAATCGCTGCCTGCGCGACATCGTTGCGATGCGCATCGTGGTCGCCGAAACCACCAAATTCGAAGAAGTGGTCGAGTTCGTAATGGCGGAGCTTGATCCATGCTCCCTCGGCGTAGTTTCCGGTAAGCAATGACAGCGTCACATGACTGTGTATGGCCAGCTGTTCCAGCAATTCCCGGATTTTCGGCAGCAGCAAGCACCGCTGCCGCCGTTTCAATGTCCAGCGGATCGGGTGCTGTGCGCGCCGTGTACGACGGCTCGTGTTCCCAGCCCTCAGGTACCTCTTCGGCGAACACATCCACCGGTATCTCGACGAGCACCGGTCCCGGACGGCCGTTGCGCAACTGGAAAAAAGCCCGCCGCATCACCTCAGGTAATGCTTTACCCATAGTCAGGGGTTCGGCCCACTTGGTGATGTGCTGCATGTTCAGCGTCGAATTGAAATTTGGGAAATAGTGCGCAAGCCGCCGCGGGTATCCGGCAGGCAGAACGAGGATGGGTGATGACTCCGAGTACGCCTGGGCCACCCCGCCGAACGCGTTTTCTGCTCCGGGACCATGCTGCATCGTAAAGACACCAATCTTCTGTCCGGACGACAATCGTGAGTATGCATCTGCCATGTGCAGACCCACGCGTTCCTGGCGGACGATGACTGTGCGAATGTCCGCAACGGCGCAGGATTCGATAATTGGATTTACCGGATAGGCAAACAGGATCTCTACACCCTCACGCTTGAGCGCGTGGGCAATACCATCGACAACCTTCACTGTACTCCCCCCAGATTAGCCTTCGAAGTCTCTTTTCTGCAGTCGCTGGAAACTACGCAGTCGAGACGAACTGATCCGACATTGCTGCTGCAATGAAGTTTTCCTTCAGCTGGCTGTCACTTTGTATGTCAGCATTTACCGCATCCAGACCATTTTCCAGCACGTAAGCGTAGCTGCGCTGAAAGGCTGAAATCTTCGTTTGCAGCAGTTTTTCGTCGTAGTGATCATTGAAAGCTTTCTGCTGGCCACTGCCACCCAACCAGCCGCCAGCGAGGTAACGGACCGCTTTCATGCCAATCAGCCCGATGCCGGATGCCCGGGCGCGATCCAGCAGCGGTCGCAATTCAGTTAAGGATGGTGTTCCGGGCAGCAGTTTTTTACTGTTCCAGTCATACCAGCCACCTGGCGTGATGGCGATCATCGCCAGATCGTACCAACCGGTCTCAATCGCGGTTTCGAGCACAGCCTGAGCATTCTGATGGGTGCTCAGTCCGAAATATTGCGCTTTGCCGGCTTTCTTGGCCGTCAGAAAGGCGTTGTACATCTCCTCGCTCGCCACGACCTTCGTGTTGCTCGTGCCCATCAGATAGTAGGCGTCAACCTGCTCGGTACCCAGTTCGCTCAGGCTTTCATCGAGATACTCCAGCCACCCAGTGGCTGCCTGTTTGGCGTCGGCGACGCTGAAATCGTCTTCCGGTTGGATGTCCCGTTGCGGAATGAAGGATTTCGAGATGAGGAAGACCCGCTCACGGTGGGTTTTGAGAAAGCCTTTCATGTTCCGTTCGGCCATGTCGTAGTAGCGACTGGTGCCTACGTCAAAGACGTTGACACCTGCATCGAAGGCCGTGTGCAACCGGCGATCATTGCCTGTCCGCATGAAAGCGGCGCCGCAGCCGTAGATCAGGCGACTGGCCTCGAACCCGGTGCGGCCAAGAGTACGGTAGCGCATTTCCGGCCAGGGTAGCGCTACCGATTCCTTCGCGTCATATAGCGCGGCGCGCAGGTCGCCCGATTTCAGGAGGGTCTGCGTGCCAATGCCCACGGCAGCCGCGTATTTGAAAAACTGCCGGCGATTGGGGCCGGCATTCGCCGAATCTGGTGTCGTGGCTGGTGCTGCAGTCGGGCGCAATGTGGCCATAGGATCCTCCGGACCTGATACACGGGTGGCTCGGATTCTACTCCTTTCGGTAGCGCTCAAACCAGGCCAGGATATGAGCCACTTTGGCGATCCTGCCAACTTCACCGACGTATGCTACACGATGTGCTTAGTCGCCTCGTCCGGGTGGCCCCGGACAATATTGTCGTAAGCAGGCTGACTCGTTAATGTACGCGGCTACCAACGGAGTATGTAATGCAAACGCGCGCGCACCTCTTTGCGCCAGGAATTTTCCTGGCAACGCTGATTCTGCTGACCCACATCGCCAGCTGCACCGGACCGCCGGCTGAGGTGTCCTTTGAGGGACCTGTCGCGGACTGGCCGGCTTATGGCGCCACGCCTGGCGGCACAAAATATTCTGCAGCGAATCAGATCACAGCGGACAACGTGCAATACCTGGAGAAAGTCTGGGAACACAATTCGGGAGACATCCGCCAGGCCGGACCGGCACCGGACGGTGGCTTTATCAACCAGAGTTCGTTTCAGGTAACGCCCATCGTCGTTGATGACACCCTCTACTACTGCACCACGTTTAACCGCGTGTTTGCCCTTGATGCCGAAACAGGCACGGAGAAGTGGTCGTTTGACCCGCAAATTGATAAGTACGGTGACTTCCTGCCGAACTGTCGGGGAGTGAGTATCTGGCGATCGGGTAAGTCCGGGTTCTGCGAAGATCGCATCATCACCGGCACTCTGGATGCGCGGCTGATCGCGCTAGATGCCGCAAGCGGCGAGCCCTGCGGCGACTTTGGCGAGAACGGTGAGATATCCATCGTGCCAGGACTCACGGAACACGAATCTTTTGAATACGGCATTACTTCGCCACCGGCAATACTCAACGATCTGATCGTCACTGGCGCTATGGTCGCCGACCTGCAGCGTCTGGGCGTACCCAGCGGGGTCGTGCGCGGCTATGACGTGCGCACGGGTGAGATGCGCTGGGCCTGGAACCCCGTGCCGCCAGACATGGAGCAGCTTGAAGCCGACGGCAGCTATCGCAGTGGTACCGCCAACGTCTGGTCAATTATCGCCGCGGATCCCGAACGCGACCTGGTATTCGTACCAACGGGCAACACGTCACCAGACTATTTTGGCGGTCTGCGTAAAGGGCTCGACTTCTATTCCAGTTCTGTCGTCGCTCTACGCGGTGCCACCGGCGAGGTCGCCTGGAGCTACCAGATGGTGCACCACGATCTATGGGACTACGACACTCCCGCGCAGCCCACACTCATGGATCTCGAGGTCAATGGCGAAATGGTGCCGGTGGTGGTGCAGGTGACAAAGATGGGCATGACCTTTGTGCTGCACCGGGACACCGGCGTGCCGGTTTATCCAGTTGTGGAAAAACCTGTTCCACAGGACCCCGTCGCCGGTGAATATCTTTCACCAACACAACCATTTCCGACACATTTTCCAAATCTGATGCCGCCGATTACCGCTGATGATGCCTGGGGTTTGACCTTCTGGGACGAAGGCCAATGCCGCGACAGGCTCAACGAGATGCGCAACGAAGGCATCTACACACCTCCCACTATTGACGGGTCCGTTTTATATCCGAGCAATGGTGGCGGCAATAACTGGGGATCACCGGCAATCAATCCCGATTCGCAGACAATGTACGTCGTCACCATGCGTGCTCCTGCCTACGCCAAACTCATACCTCGAGACATCTGTGAGGCCGAACAGCGACCCAACCAACTGGGCACGCCCTACTGCGTGGACGCCGACTTTCTGATGTCACCAATCGGCATTCCCTGTACCTCACCGCCGTGGGCCACCATCGATGCGGTGGACCTTGTTGCCGGGAAAATTCTCTGGAGCGTACCGCTTGGCACAACGCGCGACATGGCACCGTTTCCCTTCTGGTGGCTTAAAGGGGTACCTGCGATTGGCGGACCGGTCACAACCGGCAGCGGTCTCCTCTTCATTGGCGCGGCTATGGAAAATGCATTCCGGGCATTCGACACGGCAACCGGGGAAGAAGTCTGGAAGGTACGACTACCGACTGCTGCCAACTCGACTCCGATGACTTACCGGCTCCGCAAAGACAGCCGCCAATTTGTGGTGGTCGCGGCAGGCGGGCACTGGTCAGGCGGAACTCCCGCCGGTGACCACCTGATTGCTTATGCCCTGCCCCAGGGCAATCTTGACACTCATTAGGCAGGGTGATTCCATCGATCGACGCAGCGGAGAACAATACTAGGGAGAACAATGCAAGGGAGAAGAACAATGAGTCGAGAGCGCAGTTTGCATAGCAACGCGTTGATCCTTTTGTTTGTATCAATCAGCGCCACAGGATATGCAGCAGACTTTCCGCGCGGAGCCGACGGCAAGCCGGATCTCAACGGCACCTGGCAGGTGATGAATCGCGCTAATTACGATCTGCAAATCCACGCAGCCAGGCCTGCGATGGCTCTTCGCGACGGTCCGTTCGGCCCGGTGCCGGCAAAGGAGGTTGTCGCGTTGGGTGCCGTGGGTGCGGTGCCAGCCGGCCTCGGCGTAGTCGAAGGAAACGAAATCCCTTATCAGGAATGGGCGCTTGCACAGAAACTCGACAATCAGCAGAACTGGCTGACGCAAGACCCCGAGGTCAAATGCTATCTTCCCGGCGTCCCGCGTGCGAACTACCTGCCCTATCCTTTTCAGATCTTTCACAGTGAAAGTGCTGTGTTTTTCGCCTACGAGTACGCCGGCGCTGTTCGCAATATCTTCCTCGAAGATCCGGGCCCGGCGCCGATCGATTCCTGGATGGGGCAATCCTGGGGCCGCTGGGAGGGCGACTCATTCGTGATCGAGGTCAGCGGCTTCAATGGTCAGACCTGGCTCGACCGCTCGGGGAATTTCCATTCCGACGCGTTGCGGGTAGTGGAGCGTTTTACCCCGACAAGTGCGCACACCATGAAATACGAAGCCGAGTTGGAAGATGCCAACGTCTTTACTGAACCCTGGAAGATCAGCATGGTGCTGTACAGAAGAGTTGGCAATGATGCACAACTGCAACAATTCAAATGCGTGGAGTTCGTCGAAGAACTTCTCTACGGTCATCTGCGCAAAGAACCACTCGACTGAAAATCGCGTACACCATCATTTCAATGATGCAGGAGGTTTACTCAGTGAATTGGCGCACGAAGAACTGGCTCGCAACAGGAGCAATCGCAGGGTTGGCGGTCAGCGCAACTCAGGTAGCTGCTCACCACGCATTCTCCGCGGAATTCGACGCCGAAGCGCCGGTGCTGTTACAGGGCAAAGTCACTCGCGTTGAGTGGATCAACCCACACGCGTGGCTGCACATTGACCATGTGGAGGAGGACGGTTCAACGGTAGCCTGGATGGTCGAAGGTGGCACGCCCAATACGTTATTGCGCAGTGGTATTACCAAGAACTCGTTGCAACCCGGAACAGAAATAATCGTTCGTGGCTATCAGAGCAAGGACAAATTCTGTGCGCCATCGTGCAAGGCAAACGGTCGGGACGTGACTTTCCTCGACGGCCGCAAGCTGTTCATGGGTTCCTCCGGAACCGGCGCCCCAAGCGATGGTGCGGATCCAACAGAAAATAGATAGCTGCGCTGACACCGGTAACAATGTCGGACTACGGCGCGATGTAATCTCGTGCAGTCCGCGGCGAACGATCACTGCGATCGCCATCGCGAAATTCAATCGCATTGCTGTAAAAACCGGCGGTGACGAGCTCCAGTTCTATAAGCTGACTGCCTCTGTTCTCCCAGAACCAACCGTGAATGCCAGGGAACGGCGCCACATAGGTACCGTTTGCAGCCGTGGACCGGCTCTGTTCGAAACTTTCTGCAAAACCGGGCTCGGCACCATCCGGTTCGGCGTGAAAGTCATAAAGCACCTCAGCCGTCGAAGTCCAGGCGAAGATCAGACTGGCACCCTGTTCCAGGCGGTATTTGTATTCGACCGATTCGAACGGCGCCAGTTCGAAGCGAATCGTGTCTGCTTTGAAATCGGCCTCCTCATTCGTGATCGCGCTCGGTGGCGGTCGTGACAGGCCAAGCACACCCAGCACTTCACCCGTGCCCAGAGGATCGAGGTTGTATTCCGCGGGCAACACCACTGCAACGAGTATGATGGCAGCAAGAAGCATGGAAAGAATGCTCGCCCACAAAATCCGTTTGTTTTGAGATTTCACTTTCATCTGCTCACGCCATCAGCCGGTACTCGTTACCCAGTATCCGGTCAGTTGATATCCCGCCAACACGAAACCACAAGTCATGAGCAGAGCGTTGGCGGTAAACGCCTGTTCATGGAATCGCTCACCGGTGCGCCAGCGCAGAAGTAACACGAGCACGAACGCAAGTGCCGCAATCTGACCGAATTCGACGCCAACATTGAAACTCAACATGTTCGTCAGCAGCCCCTCATCTGTGAGAGCAAGTTCCTGCAGTTTTGTTGCCAGTCCCAGACCATGGCAAAGGCCAAAGAGAAATACTGCAGCACGGGTTCCCAGCCGGAATCGACCCATGCGATCGAATCCACCAATGTTCTCGAATGCTTTGTAGACAACCGACATTCCGATAATGGCGTCGATCAGATACGCATTGACCTGCCAATCGGCGAGCACGCCAGCTAACAGCGTGATGCTGTGACCGAGAGTAAACAGGGACACGTAGACAACAATGTCGCGAGGCTTGCTTAAGAAGAACACCACGCCGACCAGAAAAAGCAGGTGATCGTAACCGGTGAACATGTGTTTTGCACCGAGGTAGAGAAACGGCACGACTGCGGGCCCATTCAACTGCTCGACGAAGCTGGCATTGCTGTCCGATATCGCATGTCCGTATGCCTCGGCAGCAAACAGGCCAAACAACAGGCAAGCCAGGGAGCCAACAAGAGGGCGAACGGGCGACTGCATTATGACCGTAACGCGACCGATGCTTAGAGGTCGGGCAAGACGTAGAGCTGATGACAGGAGACGCAAACGTTATAAAGCTGTCCACCCAGATCAAACACAGCGTCCGCATCCTGCCGTTCGGCTGCATCGATCAACTGCACACCAGTCGCCTGCAACCCCTGTGAAATTTCAACCCAGTCCGAACCCGCGCGGGCATGCCCAGGCATTATCAGGAGGTTGCCGACCTCGGCGATGGTCGCCGCAGCGTTACGCACACTATCCCAACCCTCCTGCGTAGTCGGCGCCAGATCCTGGGTCCCCTCCATCGTGATTATCGCACCGGCAGCGCCCCAGATGACATCCGCCTGGGGATCCAGAATCCAGTTCATCATCTGTTTGGAATTCGCAACGGGTTTGTACGGTTGCGACTCAACGGCTTTTTCACAGCCGACAAATACAACCACAAGAAGCAATACGAACGCACGTGCCATAGCCATCTACCGTTATTGTGTTCAGTGCTCAAAAATCAAACGGATCCTGCGTTGGTGTTTATACATGCCTGCGGACTATTCGCATACCCTTTAGCGCCATAAGAGCTGCTATCCTCCGGCCACCATGCAGATAATCAGCGTAAACACCGCCAAGGCACGGCTGATTCCCGGCGCAGAGGCCGCCGGGGAGTCGGGCATCTACAAAACACCTGCGAAAGGCAACGTTGAGGTGACACCCCAGGGACTTGCCGGCGATGCAATCTGTCATACCCGGCACCACGGCGGGCTGGATCAGGCGGTCTATGTCTACGGTCAGGCTGATTACGACTGGTGGCAGGAAACGACAGGATCACTCTATGAACCGGGTTCGTTTGGTGAAAATCTCACCATCAGCAACTTCGACAGCTCGTTGAATATCGGTGATCGCCTGATGATCGGCAGTGTCGTTCTGGAAGCGTCCGCACCGCGAATCCCCTGCAGCAACTTCGCAGCAAAAATGGCTGACAAGGGCTTCGCGAAAGCATTTCGCAACGCCGCGCGCCCGGGTATCTATTTTCGTGTCCTGCAGCCGGGAACAATCAGTGCGGGCGAGCGAGTCGAACTGCAAACCTATACGGGCGCAACCGTGAGCATCGCTGAAGTCTTTGCCTGGTACTACGAACCGGGGCTCGACACAGCAAGCGAGGCAAGAGTGTTGCAGGCGCCAATAGCCATTCGATTTCGTGAAAGATTCGCCGCAAGAGTTAAGACGAATAAAAATTAGCCGGTAAAACCGGCCAGAGAAAAGGATTGCTTCGGGGAACGGGATGAATACGTACAGACATGCTTGTCTAATTGCGCTTGCGGTGTTCGCAACCACTGGCTGCAACGACTCCACAAGAGATGCCACGAGCCAGTCTTCGAGCACGACCAATCAGACAGCCGCCGCAACCGGGCTTGCAAGCGAGACCGGCATCGTCACGGTGAGCGAAGGCACCAACCTCGCGCTGGCGCTGAGTCCCAACGGTGAACGGCTGGCGATCAGCCTGCAGGGTGTGCTCTTCACTCTGCCGGTAACCGGAGGCGTCGCGACTGCTGTCACGGACGTCTACCATGACGCGCGCGAGCCTGACTGGTCGGCAGATGGCACGCAGATCGCCTTCCAGGGTTACCGCAACGGTAACTGGGATCTGTGGCAGGTGGCAGCGGACGGTGGAATTCCCTCCGCGCTGACACAGGATGCATTCGATGACCGTGAACCGCAGTACTCGCCCGATGGTTCTAAAATTGCCTTCTCCTCCGACCGTGCTGGCAGCTACGACATATGGCTGTTGTCGCTGGCTGATGCATCCCTGCAGCAGATTACGCGTGACCCCGGCAATGAACATTCACCCACATGGTCCCCGGATGGCAACAGGCTCGCTTATGCGGTAGACCTCGGCCGCAACAGCAGTGAGATCCGTGTTGCGGATCTGGCCAGCGACAGCCCGCAGGTCGTGGCGGCTGAACCTGCGATCATCAGCGGCATCAGCTGGCAACCCGACGCATCAGGTCTGGGCTATCAGACGCTGAGTCGCAACGGTGCCGCGCGGACGCAATTCAAACGGCTCAGCCTGACCACAGGCAAATCCCAGGCGCTCAGCAAGGCCGGCGACGACGTCTTTCCGTTCCGCAGCGCCTGGCTGGACGAGCGCACAGTGCTGTACGCCGGCAACGGTGGAATCAACAGGCAGACGCTCGACGGCGAATCCTCGATCGTCCCATTCAGCGCTGGCCTGACGCTGGACCGCCAGCCCTATGAGCGGCGCAGGCGCGATCATGACAATGTCGCAGATGAACGTGCGCTGGGCATTGTCGGGCCCATCATTTCACCTGATGGTGCGCAGATCGCTTTCACTGCACTGGGCGATCTGTGGTTGTGGAGCCCGAGCACTAATGAATTGAGCAACCTCACCGACGATCCATTCGCGGAGCACGCGTTGCCGCAGGCGGTGCTGCGCTTCCGGCA
>CBDUDJ010000044.1:0-9293 GCA_965365885.1 uncultured Gammaproteobacteria bacterium | reverse complement strand
GTGCCGATGCGGGGAGCGCGGCTCCCGCCAGCGTGAGTTTCAGCGCGTCCAGTAGTGTGGTCGTGAGTGGCGCTGTGGTAACTCTGAGCTGGTCTTCGAGCCGGGCCGACAGCTGCACGGCTTCAGGCGGCTGGAGTGGCTCAAAAAGCCTCGCCGGCTCACAGGTGGTAGGGCCGCTGACAGGAGATACGAACTTCACGCTGAGTTGTTCGGGTGCCGGTGGTGGCGCCGTCAGTCAGCTAACTGTCCAGGTGGATGGCGGCACGGGGGTCAGCGTCACGTTGACCGCATCCCCTCGGGGCGTGGTCAGTGGTGACACCGTGACTCTCAACTGGGCGAGCGACAATGCGACCCAGTGCACGGCCACCGGTGGCTGGTCAGGAATCCAGCCCCTGACGGGATCCTTTGTCGCCGGCCCCATCAGCGCGACGACGGATTTCCAACTTACCTGTGAGGGGCAGGCTGGGTCAGCGCTTGCCATGGTAAGTGTCGGGTTGGTTGACAAGATCGTGAGCTGGCTGGCGCCGACGCAGAATGTTGATGGTTCGCAGCTGACGGATCTGGCCGGATATAGAGTGTACTGGGGTGCATCGAGCCGGACTTATACGGGCAATCACACCATAAACTCCGCCGCGGTCACGCAGTGGGAGGCGAACCTCGCAGCAGGCGTGTATTACTTCGCGCTCACCGCGTTCGATACGCAGGACAATGAAAGTGCCTATTCCAATGAGGTACTCAAGATCATCCCTTGAATGTCGCCTGCGGATTTACCGCGTCTTGTGTGACGCAGTTCACAGAGCAGCAATTGCCTTACATTTTTGTCGATCCCTTCACGGGAAAGTCTCTCCAGCTTCTTAGACTGAAAGCGTTCCGTCGCTATGTGCGCGTGGGTTGCACCCACTCAGATGTATCACCGCACAGTATTTGGCCTGAGAATGGAGAGAAATTGTGGGAAATGACCTGTCGTTACACTGGAACCAGTGGTTCCGCTTCCTTGCGATCCTGGGCGTCTTATCGCTGCTTGCGGCCTGTTCAGGCAGCAGTTCGAGCGATGATGACGAGGCTGTAGATCCCGCTGACGCAGCGAACCCGGCAGACCCGGCAGCCCCGGTGGATTCCGACCCTGTTACGCCTCCAGGCACCGGGCCTGATATGAGCTTCAGCGTGAGTTCCGCGCTGATCGCCAGCGGTAGTTCGGTGGTACTCAACTGGACCTCAACAGACGCAACGAGTTGTACGGCCAGTGGTGGCTGGTCGGGCGGTCTAGCCACCAGCGGTTCGCAGACAGTAGGTCCTCTTACCGCGAACACCACATTTACCCTGGGTTGCAGCGACGGCAGTGAGACGGCCATTCAGATGTTGACGGTCAGTGTCAGCGGCTTGCTCGCACTCAACTGGCAGGCGCCGACGGAAAATGTCGACGGCACACCACTGACGGATCTGGCGAGTTATCGCATTTACTATGGCGAGGGTTCGCGCAACTACTCAGAAACGGTGAATGTGTCAGACTCCGCCGCCCTCAATCATTCTTTCTCCCTGATTTCCGGCAGCTACTACGTCGCGATGACCGCGATCGACCTCGATGGCAATGAAAGTGCCTTCTCCAATGAGGTGCTGAAGTCCACTCAGTAGGTGTGCTGCAGAAAGCACGCCGCGGGCTCTTTTCCGGCACGCCGCGGTCTCTTTTCCGGCACGCCGCAGGCGCTCATAACAAATACTTGCAACCTTTTACCGTGATTGGCTTTTTCGGAGGCCGCTATCGGCTAGAATTCCGTTGAGATACAACGGAGTACGGTCGATTGGTGATAGCAGGAGTAGTGCCCCAAATCGCAGCTGGCTGCAAAAACTGCCTGGCAGGCGCCGTGTTGCTGCTAGCTTGCACAGCGCTCGCAGCTTGCGACACGACGACGCCGGAAGAGCATTTCGCCAGTGCGCGGAACTACTACGCCGCCGGTGAGATTCGCACGGCGGTCATCGAGCTGAAAAATGCCCTGCAGAAGGCACCCGATCTGGCCGAAGCCCGGCGCCTCCTCGGCGAATCCCATGCCCGACTCGGCGATTACCCAAGCGCGCTCAAAGAATTCGAACGCGCGCTCGATCTCGGTCTTGACGATGCAGCACTCCGGTTGGGGCTGCTGCACAGCAAGAACCGTCTCGGCCGTTATCAGGAGGTCATTGGCGAGCTGGAGCAGGCTGGTGCCCTGACGCCTGAGTTTGCAGTCGAGTTGGCCGACGCCTACCTGTCCGCCCGGGATCTGGCAAAGGCGAGGCCGCTGTATGAACAGGCGCTGGGACTTGCAGGCGGCAATCTGGGTCTCGGCACTATCGCCTGGCTGCAGGGCGATCACGAACGAGCGGCCAGATACCTTGAGCAAGCTGTCACGCTGGATCCCGCCGGGCGCGATGCGTGGCTGCGCAAAGGCGAATTCGAGCTGGCAACGGGTTCGTTGGACTCTGCCGCTGCGTCGTTCAATCAGGCACGGGACCTGCCCGGAGGCCAGATTACCGGGAGTCTGGGTCTTGCCAGGGTTTTCTTAGCCGATGGACGTTCGCCCGCGGCTGCTGCCGAGGTCGCGGAAGTTCTCCGTCTTGCCCCTTCGCTGTTTGTCGCTCACTACCTTGATGGCCTGGTCAAGTTTCAAAATGGCGACATCGACGGTGCGGAAGCTGCACTGCGAGAAGTCCAGCGCAGTGTGCCCGGTCATCCGCCCAGCCTCTACCTGATGGGAGCTGTGAAATTCCAGCAGAATCAGCTGAGCCAGGCGGAGGACAATCTGCAACGCTTTCTCGCGCAGGATCCGAACAACGAATCCGCCGCCAAACTGCTGGCGAGCGTGCGCCAGCAACAGGGCGATCAGGCACGTGCCCTGGCGACTCTCAACCCCTTCCTGGAGTCGACGCTAGATCCGCAATTGCTCGCCATGGCCGGCACGATCGAGTTGCGGCTTGGTGACGCGGTTGCAGCGACACGGCTGTTGGAACGTGCTGTGGAACTCGCACCGGATATGGCGCCGTTCAGAAACCAGCTCGCATTGAGCCTGCTGTCAACTGGCGATCAGGACCGGGCGAACGTGGAATTAGAAACCGCGATTGCCGTCGATGCTGAGCAATTCCAGAGCGACTATCTGCTGGCGATGCTGCGATTGCGCGATAACGACTACGCCGCTGCGCTCGAAGCGGTCAATGCGATCATCTCGAAAAGCCCTGAAAATCCACTCGGCTACAACCTCAAAGGAGCCGTGCTGCTGGGGCAAGGCGACCAAGCCGGGGCGATTGATGCGTTCGAACAAGCGCTCGGTTTCGATCCCGGTTATCTGCCTGCGGCCAGTAATCTTGCCCGTCTCGCTGAGCGCAACGGCGACATTGGGGCCGCACGTGCACGCTATTCGGCCGTGCTCGAGTCAGCACCCGGCACGGAGGGTGCGTTGCTCGCACTCGCCGATCTGGCGGCACGGCAAAGCGACTTTGCCGCGGCAGAACAGCATCTGCTTGCCGTGATTGCGGATAATCCGGACTCGTTGCGTGCACGACTCGGACTGCTGCGTTTGTACCTTACGCAGAACAGGGTGAACGAAGCGGACCTCCAGGCGGCTGCCGCCACAGTGATAGCACCGCGACTGCCTGACGTTATGCTCCTGCACGCTGAGGTGGATTTACGTAAAGGGGATGTAGCGGCAGCGCGCGAACGAGCGGAATCTCTGCAGGCCCTTGTCGCAGATCGAAGCAACCAGCCCTTGCTGTTGACGGCGCTGGGAAATCTGCAGAGCCGGGTGGGCCTGCTCACGCTGGCACGGACGAACCTGACCGCAGCGATTGCCGCAAGTAATGGTGCAGCACCCGTCGCGCTGCGCGAACTCGCGCGACTCGATCTGCGCGACAATCAACCGCAGGCCGCCCGGGCAAGGCTTGATGAGCTGCTCGAACTCGACTCTGAGAGCCCGGCGGTGCGGCTGCTCGAAGCCGACATTCTGCTTGTGGAAGGCAACTCGGCCGCGGCACAAGACCGTTTCACGGAACTGGCAGCGGCCGGTTTGCGGGATGCCGCGATGCGCCTGGCGCTGTTGCGGATGGGCCAGAATGAAAATGCGCCTGCGCTTGCGGGTCTGGATGACTGGCTGGCCGCTCACCCGGGCGATATTGGCGTGCAGATTCTGCGCGCCGACGTGCTGATGCGACAGACCGATAAGAGCGCTGCGATTGGGCAGTACGAGAAATTGCTCGAGGCGGACAATCCGGTTGTGTTGAACAATCTGGCCTGGCTCTATATGGAGCGCGAGGACGAAAGGGCGTTGAGTACGGCGCGCAGAGCGCATGATCTTGCGCCTGACAGTTCAGACATCGCCGATACGCTGGGCTGGATCCTGCTGCAGAGTGGCCAGGCTCAAGAAGCGCTGAGCTTTCTCCGGCAGAGCGTCCAGGCCAATCCGAAAAATGCCTCCGTCCAGTACCATCTCGGTCTCGCCTACCGGGAAGCCGGCGACAATGCCGCGGCCGTGCGCGCACTACGCGATGCAATCGCACTGGGTGAATTTCCCGAACAGGATGATGCGCAGCAGGTACTAACTGAATTGTCTGGCGCGTGAACCGTATGAGTAACCCGCAAAACGATGCAGCAGAAAAACATGCCGGGTTGTGTTGGGAAGTTCCACCGAAAAACGCGTGCAAGCCGCCCTCGATGAGAGCTTCCCAGCGAGCGAACCGGTGAACCTGGCAAGCTCCGTGCACCCTTCGGACGATTAGATGCCATCGCGACCCGCCGTGCTTGCATTGGGATTTCGACCGCTGTACCTGCTCGCATGTGTCTACGCGCTCATCAGCGTGCCACTATGGATCGCCCAGTACCGGGGTTGGTTCGCACAGGATGGCTACTTTGTCGGCGTTACCTGGCATGCCCACGAGCTCATATTTGGGTTTGCTGCTGCCGTCATCAGTGGTTTCTTGCTCACGGCTGTGCGCAATTGGACGCAACAGCCGACGCCCAGCGGGTCCTCCCTCGGCGCGTTGTCACTCCTATGGATCGCCGGGCGAATCCTGTGTTGGACCGGTCCCGGTCCGCTCGCCGCGTTTGTCGACCTCTTGTTTCTACCGGTAGTCGGCGTGGCGATCGGTATTCCCCTCATCAAAACACGCAACACCAACCTCTTCGTTCTCGTGGTCATCGGCGTACTCTTTCTTGTCAACCTCACCATGCACTTGCAGCAGCTGGGCATCGTCAACGTAACCCTGTATCCAAATACGGTGGACGTGGCTTTCGATGTGCTGGCGATATTGATGGCAACGATCGCGGGGCGCATAACGCCCGTGTTCATCAAAAACTTCGTCAAAGGATCCGCGCCCAAACGCTCCTCGACAGTGGAATTTGCGGCTGTAGGGCTTCTCGTCGCTCTACTCATCGTCGATGGCTTCGGGCTTGCGGCGAGCCTCCCCACCTGGCTGCTCGTTACCGTCTACATCGCTGCGGCTCTCGCCCACTTCATACGTGTTGCGATGTGGCAGCCCACAGCCACCCTGAGAGAACCCTTGTTGTGGATTTTGCCGCTGTCTTATGTGTGGATTCCGATCTGGCTGCTGCTACGCGCCGCGGTCGCGCAGGGACTGGTTCTCGATGTCATACAACACCACGCGTTGGCAATCGGTGCGATGACCAGTCTCATGCTGGGTATGATGACGCGCAGTGCACTCGGCCATACTGGCCGTGCGTTGCACGCCGGCGTCACTGAAACCAGTGCGTTTATTTTGATTCAACTCGCGGTGTTGCTGCGCATTGTGCCGTTGATCGTGTCACCGTTGCAGTACCAAACAGGCCTCAATGCATCGGCTGTGTGTTGGACGGCCGCGTTTGCGGTCATCACGATAAAATACGCGCCGATTCTCATGACACCACGCGTGGACGGCAAACCCGGCTAGTTGCCACTCACTAGCGCTGCCGGTTACGTATCGGCCTATGCAGCCGACGACGGTGATCTACCTCAACGGGTGTAGACACCCGCTGCATCCGGGGCAAATTTTTCCAGAAGGAAACGTTCCTGCGGCTTTTCTGAGGCCGTTTTCGGAATTCCGGGAACAACCTGCAGATACGACGGGACGAAGTTTGCTTCCAGCGCCGTGGCACAGTGAGCAAAAACCTTTTCTGCATCAAAGTCCGCCGCATTGAGCGCAACGACCGCACCGACTACATCCTTTTCACCGGGCGCGCCCGATCGCGCCGGAACGCCATAAACGAACACATCCGTTACCTGCGCATCTTCTGCCAGAACTTTCTCGACAAATCCGGGATTGACGAAATCACCGTTATGGCGGATACCACCACCGTTGCGGAAGTCAAAGTACAACCAGCCGTGCGCGTCACGATGACAGACGTCTCCGGAGTGCAGCCAGCCTCCCTCGGTCTTTTTCCTGGAAGCTTCAGCATTTTTGAAATACTCAACGTTTACTTTGCCACCATCGAGCGGGCGACTGAGCAACTCCCCAAGCTCAGCCGGACCACAGCTGACCCCGTAGTCGTCGACAATTTTTATCTCGAGATTTGGCGGCGCTTTGCCGAAACTCCCCACCGGCCCAATTCCCGGTGGGTTCAACGCCATGCCCCCTTCAATGGCGCCGTACATCTCGAATATCTTCAAGTTGAAACGTTGCTCGAAGTTGCCCCAGATCGCCTGCGGCATACCGGCTGAAAGTACCATTCGCACGGGGTTGTCTGCGTCGTTGTCTCGCTCCGGCTCGCTGTAAACGGCCGTCGCCATGCCACCCAACAAATTGAATATCGTGCAGCCGTACTCCCGCGTGATGTCCCAGAGCCGGGATTTCGTGAACTTGCGTGAGATCACGACAGGCAGATCCATGCCCATAGCGGGTGCGAATGTCAGTAACTGCGCATTGCCATGCGTGAGCGACAAACCGGTATATGGGCGATCTTGCGAGCTCCATTGAAACATCGCCCCGCCGAGCATCGCACCACCAAAACGGTGATTGCCGAAGACGACCCCTTTGGGATCGCCCGTGGTGCCGGAGGTGTAGATGATCTGCAGCGGATCTTCGGGTTTGCCCAATCGCACAGCCACTGCTCTCTCCGGGAGCTGACGAACGCTAGCAAACGAATCAGCCATGGCGACATCGTCAATCTGCAACTCTCCTGCGTCTTCTTCGTCTTCCAGCACCAGTATCCAGCGCAGTCCCGGCAGGTCTGCGGCGATTTCCACCACCTGGGGCAAGCTGTAGAGCGCGCAGACCACGCCGCGGCTTTCTGAATGATTCAGTGTGTACTTCAGCTTCTCGCCGCGAGTGCGTGGATCGATCGGCACCAGGACGCACCCGCTCACCGACGCGCCGATCATGCATTCGATGAACTCCGGATGATTGCGGATCACAGTGGCGAAGCGGTCGCCATGCGCCATGCCGCGATCCAAGAGCGTGCGTGCTACGCGATTGCCGTTATCGAAGAGTTGCTGATAGGTGCGTGTTTCATCAGGCCTGACTTCAGCCCCTTCAAAGGTCACGACCAGATGATCCGGTTTTGCCTCCGCTTTGCCGGCTATGTAGTCAGCGAGTATCAGGTTGTCGCGCTTTCTCATCGCAGATCAACGCTGCAAAATCGTGACGCATAAAGCAGCGGCATCGTTGCCAATGGAGCCGCCGCCGTTGTGGGCCAGAGCAACTTTGGCACCAGCAACCTGTCTCGGGCCCGATCTTCCAAGCAACTGTTCCGTGAGTTCCACGATCTGCGCGATTCCAGTCGCGCCGATGGGGTGCCCTTTACGCAGCAATCCTCCAGATGTGTTCACCGGAATACTGCCGCCGAGCCGGGTGGAGGCATCCTCGATCAGACGGCCACCCTCGCCCTTGGGGCAAAGTCCGAGAGATTCATACGCCATGATTTCTGCCGGTGCCGATGCGTCATGCAGTTCGATCACGTCGAGATCTTCGGGTCCAATGCCTGCTTCTTCATAAGCTTCCCGGATGCAGTATTCGGCAACCCCGGGTTCATCCGACTCACGATCCCAACCAGAATGCAGAGATGACGTGACGACTTTTACTGCCTGTCCGCTCAAGCCCAGCTCTCTAACTTTCCTCTCGCTCATCACGATGACCGCTGCAGCACCGTCTCCAATGGGGGAACACATCGGCCGCGTCAGAGGTTCAGCGATCATCGGCTCTGCCAGAACCTGCTCGACCGTCAGCTCTTCGCGGAACTGAGCTCGCTCGTTGAGGCTGCCGTGGAATGAGTTCTTAGCCGAAACACCGGCAAGCTGCTCAACCGTGGTGCCATAGGCTTGCATGTGGGCACGAGCAGCGGATGCGTAAATGTCCATGAACATCGAACGCTTTTCTCCTGCTCCGGTTGCAGCCGCAGCAGCGCCACTCGCCTTCGCGCTCTTCTGCAACCGCGCCATGACCTCGGCCAGGGCTTCGACGTCCACGGCGCCACTGAACGCACCGAAGGTTTTTCGCTTATCAGGCGAATACAGTTTTTCTACACCCACTGCGAGTACCGTATCGTAGAAACCTGCGGTAACCATCGCCGCCGCCTGATTGAGTGCAGTCGAAGCGCTTGCACAAGCGTTCTCAACATTAACGACCGGGATCCTGCCGAGCCCGACTCCACGCAACACAACCTGGCCACGGATGCATTCCTGACCGGTGATGAGCCCCGCGGCCGCATTGCCAACATAGGCCGCTTCGATAGCCGAATCATCGACCCCGGAATCTGCTATCGCCTGGCGAATCGCTTCACCCCCGATGGCTTTCATACCTGTTTCGATATGCTTCCCGAAATGGGTCATCCCCACGCCGGTAATGAAAGCGTTGGTTTTCATGTTAATACCTCATAGCAGTCCGGGTGCTTTCAGACTGAGTGCTTTTTGCAGAAATTCGAGCTCGGCCTCCCGTTCCGGCAATGGCGCAGGACGCGTGAACATGCCATCGCTGCTCAGTTCAGCCAGAATTTCATCGCTTCTCGGAAAATCAGTCGTAAAATCATTCATCTTGAAGACGTCAGCAAAAGGCTGGCGCGGACGCTGGCCACCTGCTTCCCAATGTTCAAGCGGATAGCCGACCGTCTGTAGCAGCAGTACCCGACAGTGCTCGGGCACCCCAAGGATTTGCAGAATTTCAGGACCGTTCGGGGTTCCGAGACAACAGGTCCCAAGCCCCATGTCGTATGCCATCAGCGTCGCCTGGGCGATGCCCTGGCCGCAATCAATCTCGCTCATACCCGGCTGCTTCATCGGCTCGATGAGGTTGGAGAAAAGCGGGATGAGTTGCTCTTCGAGTCCCTTTCGCTTGGTTTCTGCATC
>CBDUDJ010000043.1:0-9524 GCA_965365885.1 uncultured Gammaproteobacteria bacterium | reverse complement strand
ATGACCTCTACAACGGGGACGATCAGTGGGTTGGCAGTCTGAACGATGAAGACGTCAGCCAACTCCCGTTGGATGATGCCGTATACCTCGCAGGTCCTGCTGGTACGATTACCGCGCACAATTGCCGTATGTTGCATGGCTCCGCACCCAACGACAGCGAACGGCCGAGACCACTGCTGCTCTGCGCCTACTCTGCGGCTGATGCGCTGCCAATCACAAACCTGACTGCAGGTGCACATCACAGTGAGGTACAAATCAGGGGTGAAGCGGCTCGTTGGGCTCGGTTTGATCCACGTCCCTGTCAGTTGCCTCCCGATTGGTCGAAACAAGGTGGTTACAGAAGTATTTTCGAACACCAGCTCCAACAGAAATCTCAATAAGCTGAGAAAAAGTTGACGCCCGTCTCGAAACGCAAAATCTTTTTCTCTGGAAGTTGACTGTTCGAAAGAGGCAGCGCAACATGCGCGCTGCTTTCAACTGGCCGAATTCGATTGCTGTGAATTCATTGACTACACACATAGCTAACAACAGCTGGCTGACCACTGAGGTGGACGCATTGCCGCGGGTGCATTTGTTGCCCACGCCGTGTGTGCACACGCTGATTAGTCTGCCTGGAGGATTTGGCTCAACCGGATAACATCTGACTTTACAAAAGTTCATGAAACCCCGAAGAGCCGCAAGCCTTCGGGGTTTTTTCGTTTTGGCGGGCCGTAAATGTCGCTGCAGCAGGAGTCATGGAGATGACGATTAAGAAGGGACTGGAGAACAATATACTGACAACGCTCTGGTTGGGATTCTTTCAGGTCTTCCTGGTGATCATGCCTATTGCTGTGCCTTTCTTTCAGAGTAAGGGACTCAGCATGCAGGAGGTTTTCTCTCTGCAGGCATTTTTTGGCTTCGTGGTAGTGATCACCGAGGTCCCTTCCGGCTATTTCGCCGATCTCTTCGGACGCAAACAGGCGCTGGTGGTGGGTTCACTGTTCGCCGGAGTTGGTCATTCTCTGTTGCCATTTGCCGATGGTTTCTGGACGCTTGCGATGTTCGAACTTGCGCTCGGTATTGGCCACAGCCTGATTTCCGGCGCCGACATCGCGCTGCTCTACGACAGCGAAGTGGCGCTTGGTCGTAGTGAACACGACCAACGACAGGTGGTGGGCCGCCTCTATTCAATGCGCACGGTTTCTGAGGCCGTGGCGGCGCTTGTCTGTAGTTTTCTGTTGCTCTGGTCGATGGATCTTGCAGTTTACGTTCAGGCCGTGGTTGGCTGGTTGCCTCTAGCGCTTTCCCTGATGCTCGTGGAACCACAGGGAGAACGACTCGGTCCGGCGAATCATGTGGAGAACATGAAAAGGATCTGCCTTCACCTGCTGACTCATTCAAGCGTACTGCGGTTGGTGTTCATCGCGTTATGCGTGTGGAGCCTCACTACGTTCTACGCGGTGTGGTTGTTGCAGAAGCTCTGGGAGTTGCAGGGGATTGGCTTGAGCCATTTTGGCTACCTCTGGGCCGCCTTGAGTTTGTCGACAGCACTCGCAGCCCGCTATGCACATTGGGTGGAAGAGCGCATCGGTGCCTCGACACTTCTGGTGATCATCGGGATCGCACCTGCGTTTGGCTATGTTTGCCTCGACGGGCTCGGCATGGTTGGTGGTTATCTTGCGAGCTTTACCTTCTTCGTCAGTCGCGGACTTGGCCTGGTTGTACTGCGCGATGCGCTCAATAGGCGAATTCCGGGGGAGTTTCGCGCGACGGCCAATTCGCTTGCGAGCTTTGGCTTCCGAGGTGCGTTTGTGCTCACGGGTCCCCTGATCGGATATTTATACGATTTGTGGGGTATGCGGGAGACGCTCTATCTGCTGGCCGCGGCGACGCTGGGCATATTCGTCACGCTGATCGTGCCACTCATCCGGGCGGTCGCCTCGCACAAGAAAACTCATCCGCAGGCCGCGCCTCTTGAGCAGAGCTGATTGATTTTTCTGCCGGTGGGCTCCGCCAGCGTCAGTCGATAGCCGAAACGGCTGCGATGATACCCGGGCGCAGAAGTGGCCCTTTGCGCTTGCGCTCATATTTCTGCGCCGGGGTGTTGATGATGTCCAGCAGATCTGCAGCGATGAGTCCCGTACGGATGCGTTCTTCGCTGGCGTCGCTATAGAGCGTGTTGCGCTGGCGCGCCTCGCGGCCAGCACGCTCAATCAGTTCCTGCATCAACTGCGGGGAAGTTTCCTGACCGTGGGTGGTACCGGCTGCCCGGCTGATGCTCTCGTTCATGAGCGTACCGCCCAGATCGTTGCAACCGGCGTTGAGCGAGGCGACGACGCCAAGATGCCCCATCTTCACCCAGCTCGACTGTATGTTGCGGATGTGGGGGTGCAGCGTCAGTCGGGCTACTGCATGCATCAGCACGGCTTCCCGGAACGTCGGGCCCTTGCGAGCTTTGCCCTTGAGATACATCGGGGCTTCCATGTGGATGAACGGCAGAGGTACAAACTCGGTAAAGCCACCGGTTTCTATCTGCAGATCGCGCACCCGTAGCAGATGGCGCGCCCAGTGCTGGGGCCGCTCGACATGGCCGTACATCATGGTGGCGGTTGTTCTGAACCCCACACCGTGAGCCGCGCGCATAACGTCCAGCCATTGCTCGGTGTTGATCTTGTCGGCGCAGATAATCTGGCGGATCTCGTCGTCGAGTATTTCGGCAGCAGTTCCGGGCAGAGTGCCGAGCCCCGCGTCTTTGAGTTTCTGCAGATAAGTGGCCAGATCGAGATCGAGAGTGGCTGCCCCCTGCCAGACTTCCAGTGGTGAGAAGGCGTGTATATGCATGTCCGGCACGGCGTCTTTCACGGCGCGCAGAATCCCAAGGTAGGTATCTCCGGTGTATTCAGGATGAATACCACCCTGCATGCACACCTCGGTTGCACCGCGATCCCAGGCTTCCTGCGTGCGACGCTGAATTTCTTCGTGGGAAAGATCGTAAGGTCGGCCGCGCAGGTTTTCAGACAGCTTGCCTTTCGAGAACGCGCAGAACTGGCACTTGAAGTAACAGATGTTCGTATAGTTTATGTTGCGGTTGACAACGAAGCTCACGGTGTCGCCGTTCATCTGCTCGCGCAGGCTGTTAGCTGCCTGCACGACAGCATTGAAATCATCGCCGCGTGCGGTAAACAAACGGACAACGTCTTCCTCAACTAACATCTCCTGTGATGCTGCCTTGTCGAGGATGCTGACGATATCGGCTGAGACGATCTCCGCAGGTTGCCCGATCGCGTCCAGATACTCTGCAGGTGGTTCGATTTCTTCGCCCGGGCTCCAGGCATCGGTACGTGGGAAACCGTCGGTGTCGGTGGCTGCGAGCAGAGCTTCGTGGAGTGTGGGGTCGGCCCATGTATCCAGATCCCGCGCATAGCTCGGATAGATCGTCAGGCGCTCGTGGAGAAATTTTCCGGCCACGCGGGACTCTCTGGCGAGCTCATCGAGATGCGGCCAGGGTGCTTCTGGATTCACGAAGTCCGGGGTCAGAGGTGATACACCCCCCCAGTCGTTGATTCCTGCAGCGACAATCTGTGGCAGCACGCCGGGACTGAGATTGGGCGGCGCCTGCACGCTCATGTCCGGGCCGAACACAATTCGTGCCACCGCGATCGTCCAGAGCAGTTCATCGAGATCGGGCTCAGGTGCCTGGGCCATTTTGGTTTCAGGCTTTGCCCGGAAATTCTGAATGATGATTTCCTGCACGTGCTGATGCCGTAGATGAATTTCGCGGATTGCCAACAGCGATTCGATCCGTTCCCGCCGGGTCTCGCCAATTCCTATGAGGATGCCCGTGGTGAAAGGCACTTTTGCGATTCCGGCATCTTCCAGCGTCTGCAGGCGTACTGCCGGAACTTTGTCGGGAGAACCGTAGTGGGGCTGGCCTTTTTCACAAAGCCTTTCCGCCACAGATTCGAGCATGATGCCCATGGACGGCGACAGCGGGCGCAGTCTGGCGATTTCTTCGGGCGTCATGGTTCCCGGATTGAGATGTGGGAAGAGGCCGGTTTCTTCGTGCACGGCAGTCGCTGCATGCAGCAGATAGTCGAGCGTGGTTTCGAATCCCATCTCCGCGAGCGCTTCGCGTGCGGCTTTATAACGCAGCTCCGGTTTTTCGCCGAGTGTGAAGAGTGCTTCTTTGCAACCGAGAGCTGCACCCTGGCGCGCGATTTCAAGTATCTCGTCGAGCGCCATGTAAGGAGCTTGTACCTTGCGGGGTACCTGGGCGAATGTGCAGTAATGGCAGACATCGCGACACAGATGGGTCAGCGGAATGAACACCTTGCGTGAGTAGGTCACGATGTTCGCAAAGCCCCTGTCGCGTAGTTCTGCTGCCAGTCCTGCCAGAGCGGGGGTTTCAGCAACGTCTGCCAGGGCCAGCGCCTGGGCATTCGTCGGCAAGTCACCTGCATGGTGCTGGGTGCGCAGTTCGTCGATCAAGGCTGTCAAGCTCTACTCCCTTCGGTCGTCTTCTAAATGGGTACTTCCCGCGCCGGTCCCGCTAGCTGAGCTGTCCGGCCGGCCATTATCAGGATCCTGGAGGTAGCTTGCTATACCGGATTTTTCCAGGTAAGTGCCGGTTTGTGTGGCTGAACCGTGTGCCAACAGGTCTTGCAGATCCTTTTCGGTATCGATATCCAGGGCAAATCCCGTTCCGGGTATCACGCGCGGCGTGATGCCGCGGGCGAAGGCTGCATCGACATGGGGTTTGAAGCTCTTGCCATCGAAAATAAATGGAATAGCGTCGGCTGGTGAACAGATCAGACAGTTCGTACCAATATTCGCAGCGTCCGGGATAACGGTGACACTCTCATGTTCTTTGAGAATCTCGGTGATCTCAGCGGCCTTGAGCAGAGGCACGTCTGCTGGCACGATCATTACCCCCTCAGCACCCAGATTCGTTGTGAGATGCTCGCTTGCCTGGGTGAGGGCAATCGGTAAATTCGCTGTGGGGCTTTCTGCGAATCGTTCGGTACCGAAGGTTTGCGCCAGGGCGTCGGCTTCCGGCGTTCGTGAGACGATCAGGATTCCACGTAACGCTTTCACCTGACACAGTGCGGCCAGCACGTCGCGCGCCATAGCGAGCATCAGCGATCGACGCTGATCGCCAGACAACACCGTTGCGAGGCGCTTTTTTGCATCATCGAGGGATTTTAAGGGGACGATCGCCCACATGCTCAGATTGCTCGGACAGGTTGCGTCATTTGGTCTGTTTCGGCATTCAATCAGCGCTAGCGCAGCTGTTCTATGAAATCCAGGACGACTGATGCCAACGCGATCCGATCTTCCAACGTTACCATGACCGATTGCGCCACGATAGTTGGCACCTCGAGGGTGCCATCCAGGTCGGCGTCGGTTGCATCTACCACGAAACCGCTCAACAGATCCCCGTAATGCGCAGCTACCTCGCCCGCGGTTACCGGTACGCTCAGTTCGCGCATCATCTTCGCGGTCGGTCCTTTGACGGCCTGGCCGCCGATGATGGGCGAGACAGCCACGATCGGTGCGTGGCTTTCGCGCAACAATTGCCGTGCACCCGGGATCGCGAGCAGGGGATCTATCGACACGTAGGGGTTCGATGGGCAGATGATGATGCCGCGAACGTCCTGCAGGGTCTCGACGATCACTGGATTCAACGTTGCATCGTCGATTCCGGCAAACTCAAAGCCGGTCACTGCCGGCTGACAACGATCACGCACGAAGTAATGTTGGAACGCCAGTGGCCCCTGTGGCGTATGCACTCTTGTGTGCACCGGATCATCCGACATCGGCACGATAGGGTGGGCGACTCCCAGGCTTTCACTGATGTGGCGCGTAACTTCGGTCAGGGTTGCGCCTGAATTCAACAGGCTGGTGCGCTGGGTATGTAGCGCCAGATCCCGATCCCCCAGCTTGAACCAGGTCTCACCGCCGAGCGCTGCCAACGCAGACATGAAAGACCAGCTTTCGTCCGCCCGACCCCAGCCGAGGTCACGATTGCTGAGCTCCGCCAGCGTGTAGGTGAGCGTGTCCATGTCCGGGCATATCTTGAAGCCGAGATGCTCGAAGTCGTCGCCCGTGTTGACGGCGAACGTCACCTCATCTGGGCCAAGCAACTTTGCGAGCCCCAGTGCGAGCTTCGCGCCACCAACTCCCCCGGTTATGGCGAGATAGGTACCCATCAGCGGAACAGATCTTCCTCTAACGGCCGGTTGATCATCTGTGCGGTGTGACCGTCTTCGGCTATCGGCAGTCCACGCACGATGGCGACCGGCATGCGCTCGGTTGTTTCACCCATCACCAGCGTGGCTGCTGTTGCGATGCTGTCGGCGCGATTGATGAGTGTCACTTTGAGTTCGCGGCCATAGAGGTCGCTGCCGCCGCGCTGGTCGTCGAGCACCGTGAGACCGGCGGCACCAATCGCAATCCCGGTAGTACCCAGACGCCACGGCCGGTTCGCGCTGTCAGTGATGACGACGGCGACTTTTACACCCAGTCGCGCCGCCAGTGCGCTCTGCAGCTGAAGAGCCGATTGATCCGGATCCAGCGGTAGAAGCAGCGCGCACTCGCCAGCCTCATGATCGATGTTGGATTGGTCGATTCCGGCGTGAGCGCCTACCAGCCCGAGCCGATGACGCATGATCAGCACTCCTGGCTTTTTGCGCAGGAGTTCAGCCGATTCCTGCAGGATCAACTCCACAAGGCGCGGGTCTTTGTCTGTTTCACGTCCCAGTTCTACCGCTTCGGGACTGGCGGTGACGGTTGCCAGCGCGATAAGCCTGCCTTCTGCCTTTGAGACAATTTTCTGTGCGACGCAGACGATGTCCGAATCTGCGAGTTCGTGATCCGAGCGCTCGATTGCACCCGCGATCAGCTCAGCGAGGTCATCACCGGCACGCACCATGGGCACGTCTGGCAGACCGAGTACCTGGAAATTTGCTGCAGCCACGTTTCAGTGATCGGCCTGACCGACGATCTTGATCCCGGAATGGGAAATGTCGTGACGTCGGTTGATCTGGATCAGGATCGAGGTCAGCGCTTCTGCCGCTGCTGAGTTTTCGATCGGACCAGCATGCCAGCCTGTCATCCCAGCTTCCGTGACGAGTTCCATGACTTTATCGCGCGCCGCCTTTTTGTTGCCTGCGACGAGCACGTCACATTCTATGACGACCTCTTCCTGGAGGAGGTGTGCTGCGATGTTCTGAAAGGCGGTCACGACCATGACGTCGTCGCCGAGCAGATTCTGCGCGCGTTTACCGGCGCTGCCCTCAGGCGGTAGTTGCACCGTTCCGACTTTAGGTGGCACCAGCGGCACGGTGACGTCGATCAGAATCTTGCCGGTGAGGCCGCCGCGAACGCCTTCGAGCGTGCTGAGCTGATGTTCGGCCGGAACGGTCAGGACCACAATGTCTCCCGCAGCCGCGGCGTCTACATTTTCCATCGCGTCAGCAGGTGTTTCCGGACTGATTTTGTGGAGGTTGGCGACGGCATTTTCAGCCTTTGCCAGCGTGCGCGAGCCGATGATGATCCGGTGTCCGGCCTTCGACCAGCGGATCGCGAGCCCTGTACCGAGATCACCCGTACCACCGAGGATGGCGATGGTTTCTTTATTGTCCAAGCTGCAGTCCCCCTGCGCTAAAAGCCGGCGATTATGCCGTCAACTGACTTCCTGACGCCAGACCTGTGGTGGTTGACCCTGTGCCATGGCTGCGAGGCTCCAGACCTCCAGGCGCCATGGCGTGAGTTTCAGCACGCCGAAATTTTCATCGTCAGCGCCACTCCAGAACGCGATGGGATCGTAGCCGACCGGTTCGGGCGTCTCCTTGAGCAGATTCCAGATCTGTGTTTTCGTCGCCTGATCATCCTGCCATTCACCTCTGCAGTCGATGATGGTCTGCTCGTGCTGCGGATCCCAGTAGGTTAAAGACACAAATGGATTTTTCTCGAGGTGTTTCGCCTTGTGGGATGTGCGTCCAGTGGCGATCCAGCCCGTGTGCTCCTGCCAGACGGGATGCAGAATTCTCGAGCGCGGTCGGCCCTGACGATCCACGCTCGCCACCGTGCACCAGACGATTCGTGTCGTAATTTCTGTGAATTTCTCCGCCAGCTCTGCAAAGTCTGCGACGTCCATTTGCTTCCCCCACCTCGTGTTTATTCTGAATTTCGCCTATTGTGCGGTGTTTTCGAGTTTGACTGAAAGGGGTAATGACTATGCGGATAGGATTGATGATCGGTGCGGATGGCACCAAAGCGACGCTGGATGATGTCGTTGGCATTGCGCAGCGGGCTGAGTCAGCCGGTCTCGATAACGTCTGGATGGCGAACATCTTCGGTTTTGATGCGGTGTCTGCGCTTGCGATTATCGGCCGTGAGACGAGCAGAATTGGTCTCGGCACTGCGGTCACGCCAACCTACCCACGTCACCCTACGGCGCTCGCCCAGCAGGCTTTAACGACAGCCGCGGCAAGCTCCAGTCGCTTCACGCTGGGAATCGGCCTGTCACATCAGATCGTGATCGAGGACATGCTCGGTTTTTCCTACGCCAAACCGGCCAATCACATGCGCGAGTATCTCAGCGTTCTGATGCCGCTGGTGCGCGGCGAAACCGCCAATTTTCAGGGTGATGAATATCGTGTTGCGGGTGTGACGATGGATGTCCCCGGGGTGGCTGAGCTACCCGTCGTCGTGGCTGCACTCGGGCCGGTGATGCTGCGCCTCGCCGCTGAACTCGCCGATGGTACCAACACCTGGATGGTGGGCCCGAAAACCATGGAATCCCATATCGTCAGCCGCCTGGTTGCGGCAGCAACAGCGGCAGGCAGGAGTGATCCCCGGGTCGTGGGCGGCTACCCAGTCATTCTGACGAACAAGCCGGACGAAGCCCGGGCGAAGATTGCCGAAGGGTTGACGATTTACGGTCAACTGCCAAGCTACCGCGCGATGCTCGACCGGGAAGGCGTGGCTGGTCCGGCCGATATCGCGATCGCCGGAGATGAAAATCTGGTGCGTGGCGAGATCAAGCGTCTGGAGAACATCGGCGTGACCGATTTCAACGCTGCGATCATGGATGTCGAAGAGGGCGCCTACGATCGCACACTGGAGTTTCTGTCCAGCCTCAAATCCTGATGTCAGGAAGAAGGTAGCTCGCCGCGGCTGGCGCGTCCCTCATAGTCCGGGTTGATCAGACGTTTGGGATGCACGCCGTCGACATAGCCCACGAAGCCGGGATCGATCACGTTGTAGCCCAGCATTTCCTGGATTCGATCACTGTATCGGGCGGCAATCTCCGGCGGCACCGCGAGCACCATGTGCTCGATCTGACGCAGCCAGGGCATGCAGTACTGGGGAGTGATCGCAAGGCGGGTCGAATCGCTGTTGTTCGCACCGCCGCGATGTAACAGGTTGCCGGCAAAGACGACAACCGACCCCGCCGTCATCTGCACCTGCATGATCTGCGATGTTTCGGGCACACGATCTTCCGGCCAGCGGTGGCTGCCGGGCACGACTTCCGTGGCGCC
>CBDUDJ010000042.1:0-9613 GCA_965365885.1 uncultured Gammaproteobacteria bacterium | reverse complement strand
GGCCCAAGAGGAGATGAGCAACTGACCACCGCCGAACCAAGACTCATGGCCGACGGCAAGACGCTTCTGGTTAATACCTTCATGTGCGGCCTCTATCAGATCCACGATGTCGACACTGCTCAGGCCAGCATCAGCCACGTCTACACCTTCCAGATGGCCGACGAGAGAGCCTCGTGTGCACTACCGGCGCTGTTCGGTGACTACTGGGTCCAGACTGTTCCCAGCCGAACCGGCCTCGTGACCCTCGATCTGAGCGATCCCACACAGCCGCGTGAGGTTGCAAGCATCAGTCTGGGCGACAGCACGTGGCCGCACTGGATCGCGCGCGAGCCCCAAGGCAACCGGATAATCGTGACGGGATACGGCAAGCTCCATCATGGCGCAATGATCGTAGTCGTGGACCCGGCAACCGGCGGCCTCGAGATTGACCGTGCCTTTGGCAGCAACGGCATGGTCGACTTCGACCGCCAGGACTGGCCACACGGCACGACCGGCGCTGCCGTGCCTCACGGCAGTGTTTTTTCGAACCCCTGAGTCTGAGACTTCTGAGGTGAGGCGCACCGACTTGAGCCGCACCTATTCCAGGCGCACCTATTCCAGGCGCACCGCCGCGATCAACACACATTCTCCTGCGTATTCCGAGCTGCTGTGCAGGATCAGCCGACTGACCAGCGCGGGTTTTGAATTGGTCGTTCGCAACAGATCGGCGATGGGCACGGACCACTCGTGGAATCCCGGCGCGAACATCGCCGGAATGTAGGCGGATGTGCCTGGTGTGCCGACATGACCCACCGCGGCGGTGAGGCTCAGCGCACGGTTCCCCGGCACCGCCAGCTCCACGACCAGCTTTTTATAGGCGCGCCAGTCGGCGACTACCTCCGAGAATGTCAGTCCCGGGTACCGCGCGTCCGACCAACAGGTTCTGACAGCTCCACGTTCCACCCCGTCTGCCCACTCCCGGACAACCACCGACATGGGACTGTTGCTGGTAAGCAGCGGTTTCTGGCGCCAGCTGCCAACGTCGAGCAGCGCCGGAAAAAGCGCATCCCGGTGCAGATAGGAAAGATAGATCCAACCTGGCAGTACTCCGGTCAGGAAAACGAGCACGCTCACTCCGGCAAAAACTTTGCGTGCTACAGGTTGAGTGTTATCGCTTCCCGGAACGAACGCTACTAAGGCAATTACTACACCCAACGCATCGAGCCCAAGATCGTAGAGACTGGCCTCGCGCTGAAAAAAAACCTGCACACCCTCAAGCAGCACTCCGGCAGCCAGACAACCTCCAAGCAACTGCAATCGCGACCAGGAAGGCAGGCACCAGGCAAGCAAAACAGCCAAGCCTGCGAACGCAGGAACATGCAGCGCGTTCTGCAGCACTCTGCCGAGGAGATTCGCACCGATGGTTCCATACAGGTGGGCAACCACGAGAGCGGCGATCGCCGTCAAGATTATCGCGAGTCTCAACCCGAAGTTGCTATACACTGCGTCGCTCGATTGCACACAACAAAATCAATTCCGCCGAGGAGGACACCAATGGACTTCGATATTGCCATGACGGATGAGTTGCTGGCCACGACGCGCGCGGTTCGCAAAAGACTCGATCTGGACAAACCCGTACCGCGAGACGTCATCGATGAATGTCTTGAACTCGCCATACAGGCGCCCACCGGATCAAACTCACAAGGCTGGCGCTGGCTGGTCGTGGAAGACGCCGATAAGAAAAAGGCACTTGCCGACCTCTACCGCAAAGCCGGTGAAGAATACCTCACCGCCGCCGGTGAGCAGGCAACCGAAGGCCAGACGAAACGCGTCTTCAGCTCGGCCATGTACCTCATGGAGCATCTGCACGAAGTCCCCGTCCACGTCATCCCCTGTATTACCGGGCGGCCACCGGCAGAAACACCTTCGGTAATGTGGGCCGGCCTCTACGGTTCGATATTTCCCGCAGTGTGGAACTTTCAGCTGGCGCTCCGCGCCCGTGGCCTGGGCTCAGTGCTCACCACGCTGCATCTCATCCACGAAAAGGAAGCCGCCGAGCTGCTGGGTATTCCCGACGATGTCATGCAATGCGCACTGCTGCCGGTCGGCTATACCAAGGGCACCGACTTCAAACGCGCAACTCGAGATCCCGTGGCCAACATCACGCACTGGAACGAGTGGTAGGAAAGCCAGCTCGCCTGCTGCTACTGGGTTCCAGGCCTTAGCTGCTAAGCCGGGATCGAATCTCGTCTTCGAACTCAGGAAAGTAGCGATTGATGTCCTGCAGATCGAATGAGGCGAGGATTGCGGTGTTCGGTTCTCGCTCCAGCAGGAAGCGAAACGACTGTATGAGAACCCACTCATGGGTGACCGTGCCACCGCAAAGGTTGCGATAGTAGTCGGGATCCAGCGTGACAGTGTGTGACGTCTCTGTGTCTCCTTCCACGATCACCTCATAGGTGTTCGCATCAACCATCGTTGCGCTGATCATCGGCGTCTTCTCAACGCAGGTGGTTCAGTGATTGGCGTAGGCATCCGCATCGCCGACTCGAAATCGCACCGGGCTGACAATGCCTTCCACACGCTGCGGTTCACCTTCGAGGATACGTGGGTTGAAGTGCCATGAACGAACGGCCACAAGTGCAGCCTCATCGAAAACACCGGTAGGCTCACTTTCTGCCACAACCGCATTGATGACGTTGCCCTCTTTCGTAACATCGTAGCGCACGACGACCAACCCTTCGACGCCCGCTTGCCTGGCGGCAGCCGGATAGATCGGTCCAGCACCATTGATGAGTTGCATGGGACGGTTGTGGCTGCCCAGACAACCCGTCAGCAGCAACGCCAACAACAAGCTGAAATATCTGTGCGGCCCGAGCGTCATGATTCAGCAGATTGCGACGGACGATTCGCAGCGACCGGCATGCCACCACGCAGCACTTCGAACTGCCAGTCAGCATTGTCCGCCGTTACAGGCGGCTTGTTGTGCGGATGAAAAACGGCGCCATCGGCTGCGTACTGCAGGATGTAGGCTTTGCGGGTGTCCGGCGTTGTGTTCGGACCGGTTCTGTGTGGCGTGAGACTGGAAAAAACGGCAATCGAGCCGGCTTCCAGCGGCAGTGGCACGGCGTCGGTTGGATTTTCCAGGCACTGGAAGCCGAGCGGCGTCCAGTGATGGTGGAGCGTGCCGCTGCGATGTAAACCAGGCACGATCCAGGGACAACCGTTATCAACCGTCGCCGCCGTCAACGCAATCCAGCAGGTCAGATACTGCTGCGGCTCGACAAACGTGTAGCCGTTGTCCTGATGCCAGGGAAACTCAGCCACAGTGTCACCTTTTTTGTAGACAAGCTGATCCCAGTACAATCGGACATCATTGCCGACGAGGTCACGCAGTAGCCCAAGCAGTACCCGATGCCTGGCGAATCGTGCGAGCACATCGTCGCGCGCTACCAGATGTGGCGAGAAGCTGATTTCCCCCGCTCGGGCGATGCCGTACGTGCCACCCTCCTGGGTACTGAGAAATGCTTCGGCCTCGGCTTCGATCGGATCAATTGCCGCCACCACAGCGGCGATCTCTTCTGCGTCGAAGGCATTTTCAAGGCAAAACGCGCCGTCACGACAAAACACCTCCGCCTGAGCTTCGGCTATGAACTCATAGGGCCCGCTTGGGTCCTGCCATTGAAAGTCCCGGTTGCGTTCGTGCAGTTCCATGGCAGAAAGCATGTCATCGCAACCCGCTGTGCCGCAAGCCCCCAAGCATGCTGTGCTAAGCTTTTCGTCATGGCACTGCGGCAACAGGTTCTCGTGTTGTATCTCAAGTCATCGGCGCTTGATACCGAGGTCATCGGCTGGTCGATGTACGATGGGACGGGCAAAACCAAGCATATGTCGGGCGATGCGGATGAGCGTCCCTATAAAACCGGCCTTGGGGCGATGAAAGACGGTTGGCGCCTGATCCAGGCGAGTCAGCTGCAGCCGCACCCGAGTGGCGATGAGTTTCGCACGTCGTATTTGAAGTATGAATTTTTCTTCGAAAAGCTGGCCGAGGCCCAGGCGAGCGATGTCTGACTCCAAACTCCTCACCACCGGCCAGATGGCGCAATTCGCAGCACGCGGCTTTCTGCGCTTCGAAGCCGTCGTGCCGGAATCGCTCAATCAGGCATTTCTCGATGACATCGGCCACACCGACGACGTGGCTGGCCTCAGTGTTGCCGAACGCTACGCGCAAATCATGTCATCGAGCAGCATACCCGTGGTGCCTGCCGGAACACCGCTTGCTGCGACCTACCCGGCCGACTCGCCGTTGGCGCGGATTCTTGCGCTGCCGGAGGTTGCAGGAGCCGTGCAGAGTCTCGTGGGGAACGACTGTCGGTTCGATCATCATTTTCTGCACATGGCGTTTCCGCCGCAGCTGCTCGGCAAGCGGCCGCTGGCGCAGCACACACACCAGGATTCGACGATTGATCCGCGCCAGGCATTCGATTTGCAGATCATGTACTACCCGCAGGAAGTTACCGCGGACATGGGCGGTACCCGGTTCATTCCCGGCACTCATCTGCGTGTCGTAAGCGAAGCCGCAATTTCGCGCTATCAGAACATGCTGGGGCAACAACACATCGTGTGCGAGCCCGGTACGATATTGCTCCTGCATCACGGCGTCTGGCACGGTGGCGGCGCGAATTCCAGCGCTCGCTTGCGCTACATGTTCAAAATTCGGCTGTGTCCGACCGCGCCGCAGGTGCGGCTGTGGGACACAGGCGACCTGGCAGACAGCCAGCCGCAACGCCCCATCTACTGGCTCGATGAACAACCGGATCCGGACGCAGTACACACAGTGCTGACCACGCCCGAGCCCTGGCAGGAGAACGACACCGGCCGGCTCGACTATCTCAACCGAATCCGCTTCTGGCGGTACCTGACGGGCGATGCGTCATTCGACGCCGATTACTGGGTGACCCGGGTAGAAAACGAACAGGCCTGATACAGTTCCAGCCAGAAGACAAATGATGAACGAAGAACCCGCACACAGCGAAGAAAACGACGAGGCCGGTCTCACCATCGGGCAACTGATCGCCAGCGTCCTGGCGGCAGCGTTCGGGGTACAGTCCGCTGCCAACCGAAAGCGCGATTTTGCCAAAGGCAAACCGAGTCAGTTCATCATCGTCGGCATTATCTTTACAGCGCTCTTCGTCGTGTTGATGATCGGCTTTGTCAACCTGGTGCTGCGCATCGTCGGCTAGCGGCTTGCGCCTTTCAGGCAACCCTGACCAGAGGGCTAATCACGCGCAGCGTATGCCGCCACCGCTTCTTCTGCCGTCACGAACCGCGCACCTTTTGCCAGCAGGCTCTCGAGCAATCGCTCGAGCATTTTCATGCGATGGCCGCGACCGATCACGAATGGATGACAGGTGTAGGTCAGCACGCCCCAGGCAAAGTTCTCGGTCATATAGTCGAAATCATCGAGCCAGTTTTCCAGGACGCCGGATGCCGGGCGCAAGCCCCCGCCGCGGAAATATTCGAAATGTGGAAAGTCATCCACCGACCAGCTGACCGGCAACTCCCACAGCGAACTCGGTGGGCCGAATTCAATGGGCTTGCCGGATTCGATGCGATCGCCGGTCCTCGCCTTGTAGGGTAGATAATCGTGCCCCATCAGGCTGCTGTCGTAGACGAACCCGCCCTCAAGCAGCAGTTCGACCGAATGTTCGCTGAGATCCCAGGCCGGAGATCGATAACCCCGGGCCGGTTGGCCACAAACACGTTCGATCGCGGCGTTGCCACGCTGCAACTGATCGCGTTCCTCCTCACGCGTGAGGTTTCGCGGTGAAACATGGTCATAGCCATGGTGGGCGATTTCATGACCTGCCTGCGCCACTGCCCGACAGGCATCCGGGTAGGTATCCAGAGTGATTCCAGGGATAAACCAGGTCGTGCTGATCTCGTATTTTTCGAAAAGCCTGAGCAACCGTTCGGCAGCTACGACACCGAATTCGCCGCGCGACAGGGGTGTCGGCGATGTCTGGCCCATGGCCAGCCACAGCGCAACCGTGTCGAAATCGAACGTCAGTGCAACAAGACGAGTCATCGTAGAACCGTTCACCCCTCGCGTGCGCTAAACCACCTTGGAAAGACCGCCATCCATGTTGATGGCACAGCCTGTGACATAGGAAGCAGCATCGGATGCAAGAAACAGCGCAAGATTGGCAACCTCTTCGGCTTCTCCCATTCGGCCCATGGGCAGCCGCGTACCAGCGGCAGCGACAAATTCCTCGAGACTCTGGCTGCCATCTGCAGCTTCATGCATGCGCCGTATCTGATCGCTTTTGATGAAACCGATCAGCATCGAGTTCACCAGAATATTGTGCTCAGCCCCTTCGCCTGCGAGCACTTTTGCCAGCGCCATCCCGGCTGCCCGCGTGACCGAAGTCGGCGCCGAATTGGCACCGGGCGCTTTGGCTGCGGTATTGAGCACATTGATGATGCGGCCCCAGCGCTGGGCCTGCATATTCGGCCAGCTCAGGCGAGTCAGGCGGATGGCGGCGAACAACTTCAAATCGAAATCGGCCTGCCAGTCTTCATCGGAGACCTCCAGAAAGGGACCGGCAGCAGACTTTCCCGCGTTGTTGACAAGAATATCAACGGGACCCAGGGTTTCGCAGACATTTGAATGTGTCGCGACGACCTGCTCTGCATCCGCGACATCACAAACAAAGCAGGCAACGGTTGCTTCTGTGGGGGCGCTGTAATTGAGAATTTCATCGCGCGCGGCTTCCAGCGGGCCTTCTCGCCGCGCAAGCAGCGCAACCCTGGCTCCTGAACGGTACAATGCTGCGGCGGTAGCACGCCCGAGCCCCATGCTGCCTCCGGTGATCAGCGCAGTACGGCCAGTGAGATCCGTATCCATAGATTTTCTCCCGTTTTCTAGTTAAGTCGGCGGTGCTTGAAGCAACGCGCTCGCTGCCTGCCGCATTTTTTTGTCAAGCGACTCAAACCGTTCCACCAGTTCGAACTGCAATCGCGCTCGCTCGAGATTAGCGCCACGATGTTCTACCTTGAAATACTTATCACCGGCCAGGTGGTCCGTCAGGAAACGCACGCCCAACATGAATGCAACGTATCGTGGGGCTATGACAAGCTCATCCACAGAACAGCGGGATTCACCCGCTTCGAGAAACCCTTCCATTAGCGCAGTAAACACCATTACCGGATCGAGTTGCGAGTCGCCAAGCACCGATCTCACGAGATCACCAAAGTCCCAGGCCCAGTGCCCGCGCATGACAGTATCGAGATCGACCACGCAGACAACGGTGTTTTCGGCACCGCCAAACAGCAGGTTGTTCAATTTGCAGTCACCGTGAATGTAGTCCTCGCCTGCGGGCAACGCGACCGCCAGGCTGCGCCGGGCACCGATGAAGTCGGCGAACGATTCCTCTGCACTGCTCGTAGCGGTCGCTACTTGGAGACTGTCGCGTACGTGATCATAGTGTTCGAGATAACCAGCCAGTTCGAGAAAACCGGGAATCGTGGGCGCCAACGGCGCTCCGGGCAGGTCGCCAAGCAGCAACTGGAACCGGCCAAACGCAGCTCCCGCAGCGCGAGCCATCGCCAGGTTTTCGATCACATCAAACGCCGAGGCATTTTCCACAAAACGCCACAAACGCCAGTACTCGCCTGCTGAATCGCAAAACCCCGGCAGCGCCGCCTTAGTCGGAACAATTTCCGGCACGAAGCCGGGTGCTCTGCCTGCTACATGCGCAACCACTCTGGCGATATTCGATTCGACGAGGCGCGGATCTTTAAACACGTGTGCGTTGACCCGTTGCAGCACGAAGCGGTCGCTGGTTGTGCTGTCGCCAGCACTACCAACGACATTGCTGACCAGATAGGTATCGTTGATATGACCCGCGCCAAGCGCCCGGCAGTCGGCCGCTTCGAACCAACCTGCACGTAGCGCAGCGTTCGCGTTCAAACGGCTGGTTCCGTCAACCAGCGGCGCAGCAACGGACCAACGGCGACCATAAGTTCACCCCTGGGCGCAGTAATTTCGGCCAACTGAGCTTCGCTGCGTTTCGCAGGCACACCCTGCAGGCGTTCGCTCACGAGCCGGCCTAACTCCGCGCAAGCTGCAGCCAACTCGACCAGCGGCGCAGGTGCGGCAGAGGCATTGAGCGAGATCCAGCCGGTTGCGAGATTTCCAAGTTCAGTCATCGCCCGTTCGCTGCCCTGTTCTTCCTGCAGGGCCGCACACAATGCATCTACCTGCCGTGCGAGGCGACTTTCCGGGGCAAGGTAATCCGCAATTGAGTCGAGTGGTGTGTCCGCATCATAGGGTCGCGCCTGTGGCATTTGCTCGCCGCTGATGCGGGACTGCAATGCCACCTCCCCCAACAGTCGGCCATACCATTTCACAGGTTCGAGCATGTCGACGAGCGGCAACCAACCTTCCTCAATCCCTGCCTGTAACAACTGATCATGGCTGCGTGCATAGACGTCGAACCCTCGCAGAGGATGAACTTGCGTCAGGTAATGTTCGAGGCGGCCGTGAAATTCAGCGGGTTCTTCACACTCCACCGGCGACCAGAAACGCTCAGCGACAGCCGGTAGACGGCTCCACAGACGCACATCCAATACCTCGGAATCGACCAGTTCCCCCCACAAACAGGCTTCACCGCCGAGCACCGGTCCGCTGTTTACCGCACTCACCAGTTGAATCGCACTTTGCCGCCAGCGCGACGTCCAGCGCAGCCCCGCAGCAACGTGAGAAAATCGCGGGTCTTCCAGCAGGGCATCTTCACGCGCAATCAGGTCAGTTTGGCTGGCTTGCGGATCGAAACCGTAATGAACATCGACTGGGTAATTGAGATCCAGATAGTAAGGCGCGGACACCAGCACCGGATTACCGTTAGCGCGTGCCCGGTCCCGCGTGGTTGCACCGCGCCAGCACTGCACGATCCACTCCGGGTTGAGTGAGGGATGCAACACTTCATCCCAACCGATGACCTTCTTGCCCCGCGCCGCCAGCAGAGTACCGACCCGCTGACCGAAGTAGGCCTGCAGCCCGGCAACATCGGCGATCTGCTTGGCATCCATGAATTCTGCGATCGCGGGTTCCTCAGACCACCACCCCGGATTGACTTCATCGCCTCCCAGATGCAGACATTCGTCGGGGAAGATTTCTCCCAACTCATCGAACAGACAGCCTAGTGCCGTGTAAACATCTTCGTTTGTGGGATCGAGACAGGCCTCGTGTGGACCGAATTTACGCGTTTCGCTGCAGGCCCGGGTTCCCCACTGCGGATAGGCTTGCAGCCAGCTGGTGACATGGCCGGGCATATCGATCTCCGGAACGACGCGGATGCCAAGCTGCGCAGCTTCAGCCACAAGGTTCTGCAGATCTGCGTGAGAATACGCGCTGGCGCTTGCCAGCTTCGGATAAGTTGTGCTGGGAAAGCGGAACGCCTGATCGTCAGTGAGGTGCAGGTGCAGAACGTTCAGTTTGCACAAAGCCATTCCCTGGAGGGTTCGCAAGAGCAGCTGGGGATCCAGGAAATGACGCGCAACGTCAAGCAGCAACCCGCGCCAGGCAAAGCGCGGCGCGTCGTCAATCGCAACATAGGGAATGACGCCCGCC
>CBDUDJ010000041.1:0-9622 GCA_965365885.1 uncultured Gammaproteobacteria bacterium | reverse complement strand
GCCATTGCTGGCTGGATTCGTTTGCGCCGCGCGCGGCCAGGTGAGCGTGGCGCCGGCTGTGATTGCCGATGCTGCCACCGGCTTGCTCCATTTCTCTCAGCTGCGCCCAGGAAACATAGGCATTGCTGTGGCGATCGATGGCATCGGTGTTGACGAAGATCGTGAAAGGCCAGCCACGCTCCTTCAATCTGGGAAAAGCCTGCGTGTAGACGGAGCTGTAGGCGTCGTCGAAGGTAATGGCGACAGAATGGGAATCCAGGTCACCCGAGGACAGCTGATCGGTGATCTCGGCGAGTGCGACCACTCGATAATCGTTGTGTGCCAGAAAGTCGAGATGTTCTTCGAAGCTTGACGGGGTGACGCTTGTCGCTTCTGGCGTCGTGGTGGAGACGTGGTGGTAAAGAAGAATCCACGCAGCGCCTTCAGTCGTCTGAGCACGTGGTGACAGCGTGACGATTGTTGCGACAAGAAGAACAAGCAATATCGACCGCATTCGACTTCCACTTTTCCAGGTTGGTTTGAGGCAGCACAATTCTATGACAGCCATTTGTGAAATCAGACCCGGACGATCCCCAACATTCCCGCAATCCAGTTCGAAGACTGTGGCGTATTCAGCAGAATGGGCATAAGGTCGGATAAGACCGACCACACCCAATCACTGCAGGACGAAGACCTAAAGCCACTGGTCCTTGCGCCCTCCGACGCGTCATGAAGTCCCATCGAAGGACCCTGAGATCCCCGGTTACTTCAAACTATAGGGGCATCTTCATGATAAAAAATGTTCTCGCTTGCCTTGCACTAACCGTGTTGTTAGCGGGGTCGGGGTGGGCGCATCACAATATGACGGCCATTTTTGACTTTGACCAGCGATTCACACGGACCGGCACGCTCACCAAGACCGACTGGAGGAATCCCCATATCGGCTTGAAGGTGGCCGCAAACGGCGACCAGGCCCGGCTGGAGACGTGGTCGTTCGAGGGGCCGTCGCCCAAGTTTTTTCGAGTCCGCGGCATCAGTAAGAGCCATTTCGAGGACGCCATCGGCGAGTCCATTACCGTGGAAGCCAGCCGTGCCAGAGACGGCTCGCTTTCCGGGCTCATACGGATGTTAACTTTGCCGGACGGGACAGTGGTGTCGTTGTGTCCGCAAAACTGTTGAGCCGGCGATCGGCGAAGGAGGTTGGCCCGTGAAACCTGATCAGCTTGCTATCATGATCGCGACGGTTGCCTTGCTGTTGGCTCCAGTGCTCGGCCTGGGCAGCCCGCCGCCCGCAGATATAGCGTACGACCAGTTCGTCGACACAGCCCGAGCGGCAAGAGCCGAACGGATCGCCCAGCGGTTGGAAGCCAACGTTCGAGTACTCACGGTGTTCGAACGCGATGGCAAGGTGACGCACACTTTAGGCGAACGGGCGTTGTATTTCAGGCCGGTTTTCTCACCAGACGAGACGCGCGTTGCAGTGATCAAAGCTGACTGGGAAGCTCAAACCGCAGACCTCTGGGTGTTTGACGTGGCCACGGGCAACGGCACCCGGCTCGTCTCGAGTCAGCCTATGGAGCAAGTACGAACGCCGGTCTGGTCCCCAGACGGCAGCCAGATTGCTTACGTTGCGTTGCGCGGCAGCTACTACGGGATTTATCGACGGGCTGCGGTCGGCGAGAGCGAAGAGGAACGCCTCTACCAGCACGCCGGTGGGGCGATTGAACTCACCGATTGGTCAATGGACGGACGTTACCTGAGCTTCAGCTGGTGGGATCTCTCTGGCGGCGTGCTGTACCTGCTTGCGCTGGATGGCGATGGCCAGCCAATTGAGGTCGCTCGCTCCAAGTCCACCATCGCGGATGCGCGCCTGTCCCACGACGGTCGTTTTCTCGCCTACCGGTCCGATGAGACTGGACGCAACGAGATATTTGTCCGTTCGTTAGCGCTTGGAGGTGTCGCGAACGACGCGGTTGAGCAGTGGCAGGTGTCTACCGAAGGCGGCCTGGGGATGGTTTCCTGGCGCCGGGATAGCCAGGAACTGTACTACCTCGACGCCGACAAGGGAGTGATGGCAGTGCCGGTCAGCACGGCTGGAGGGTTCGAATTTGGCAGGCCAACGCGACTGTTCAGCGCGCCCGATCAAATTCCCGGTACGGGGTTTGCCCGCATGTTGGGCAGTGTCAGTCGAGATGGCCAGCGAGTCGTGTTTGCCGTGCCCCCGGTGCCTGTGCTCAGGCAGATTACGTTGCTGGACCGCCAGGGCAAAGTTGTGAGCACGGTGGGCGAGCCTGGTCGCTACCGCGACCCGGCACTCTCACCGGACGGCACAAAAGTGGCGGTGATGAGGAACGATCCGAAAACGAACAACTTAGGCATATGGACGTTCGACGTCGCCTCAGGTCAGGCAACACCAGTCACGAGTGATTCCTTGGAAGAGTTCGTTGCGCCGATCTGGTCGCCGGACGGCAACTACGTCGCTTATGTAGACTCCGTTTCGCCGCGCCGGCCGTCCACCAGTATCTTTCGCAGAGCCTGGGACGGCACTGGCAATGAAGAGAGGCTGTATCAATACACCCCGGGTGCCTGGATGGTGCTGACGGACTGGTCGGCGGACGGCAAGCTGCTGACGTTCCACGACGGCTGCGGCGGTGTCTTGCACGTGGTGCCGCTCGACGGCGATCAGAACGCTCTCGAGCGGCCGGCGATCGAGTGGTTGCGTGACGAGTACGACGTGGCCCAGGCCCGGATCTCTCCGGATTCCCGCTTCATCGCCTACCTGTCTGACGAGACCGTGGTCGATGTATTCGAGGTCTATGTGCACCCCTTTGAGGCGGGAAAGCCCGAGGCTGGCGCTGGCGGTGCGGACCCGGTGCAGGTTTCCATCGCAGGCGCCCGGGGTATGATCTTCTGGCGCCAGGACGGCAAGGAACTGTTCTACCTGACTCCCGCTTGGGAGGTGATGGCGGTGGAGGTAACCACGACTCCTACGTTTCAGGCGGGAACGCCCAGGCTTCTGTTCAAGTTACCGGGCCGTTTGGTCGGAGATCCGCGACAATGGCAAAACATCAGCCGTGACGGTCAGCGTTTTGTGTTTGCGATGGATGTGCCGGTGAGTGCACCCGCGCACTGAAACTCTCAAGCCCTATATCGAGTATTGCGCCGAAAGCTCTCGCCTGGTGGATTCCAGCAGTGTTTGGGTAGCACGAATACCTTCCAGTTCGGCAAGCTCACGACCCTCGTACTCGATCCCGACGTGACCCCGGTAACCGGCATTGAGCACGATTTCCAGCATTCGCCGATAGTCGGTGTGGCGTTCGTTGCCCTGGGCATCGAAATCGTGGGATTTTGCGCTGACGGCTCGAGCTAGCGGCATCATCTGCTCGACGCCCAGGTAACGGTCGTACATTGTGTCTTCGTCGATGCGGAAATTGCCGAAATCGGGCAAGGTTCCAACATGCGGGTGATCGGCTTCCTGCATCACTGCCATCAGCCAGCCTGCATCGCTGGAGATGCCACCGTGGTTTTCAACCAGCACGTAGATGTGCCTGGCCGCGGCATAGTCGGCGAGCCTCGTAAGACCTTCAGCAACGAGTGATTGCTGGTCCTCCAGCGGGCCTTCACTGTAGGCGTTGACGCGCACCGCGTGACAGCCAAGAAAAGCAGCGGCGTCTACCCAGGGTTTGTGACGCTCGATCACGGCCTGGCGTTCGCTCGCGTCAGGGTGGCCCATTGCACCCAGGGCGTCGCACATGATCAGGAGGCTCTTCACCTCACTGGCATCGGCGTTGGCTTTGAGGCGTTGCAGATATTTTGTATCAGCGCCATGGCCGAAGAAAAATGTATTGACGTATTCCACCGCGTCCAGAGAGAAAGACTCGCGCGCGATCCTCGGGAAATCCAGAGGATCGAGCTCGCCCTGTAAGACGGCGTCCGGATCTGACTGCAGGGCATCTGCGAACTTCGCGAAACCCTGTGAGAGGCTTGAGCCAAAAAAACTGCGGTGCAAAGACCACTGTGCAAGTGAGATCTCGAAAATATTGTCGGCCGGCATCTGGTTACTCCGAGCGGTCAATGGCAGCATCACCGAGGAGGCCGCGGCTCCAGCGGCAGACAGCGCCCACCGCGAAAAATGGCGCCTGGAAAGACTGGTGCGGGAAGTCATCGCAAGATTATCCACTGGGAGAAGTGTGCCCACGCGGAGTATGCCACAGTCTCAGCCAACGTCTGAGCCGCGGGCGCGCAACCTGTGAGCATAACTGTAGTAGAATCTCGCGCCGGTTGGAGTATCACCAGAAGAATCCCAGAAAAACTTATGAGCGATCAGAATTTTGTATACGTAGTAACGCCGCAGACGTTTCAGGCGGAAGTTATCGACAGGTCTCAGCAACTGCCTGTGATCGTGTTGTTCTGGGCAGAACAGGCCGCACCCGCGGCAGAGGCTCGCAACACACTTGAGCGTCTCGTTGGCCAGTATCAGGGCAAGGTTGCGCTCGCATTAGTAGATGTCGCAGAGGATCAGAGCCTCGCCCAGCAACTTCGCGTTACCGGGCTACCAAGTATTCGCGTCGTGAAAGACGGTCAGCTCATCGAGCAGCTCGAGGGACCGCAAACGGAGGAAACTCTCAGGACGTTGCTTGATCAGCTGTCGCAGAGTTCGGGTGATTTACTGCATGATCAGCTTGCTGAGCTGCTGTCAGCAGGAGATTTAACCCGCGCGCTGGAACTCCTGCAGCAGGCGATAAATGAGGAACCGCAGAATCAGTCCTTTCGCGTGGAACTGGCGGACGTCCTGGTGCAGCAGGGTGAACTCGATGATGCACGGCAGGTGCTTGCGGCGATCCCGGAAGAAACAGCCGATCGGCAGCGCCCCGAATTTCGCCTGGCCATCGCCGAAGAAGCGGCCGGCCTGCCCGATGCGAACTCGCTGGCGGGCAGTTACGAAGGTGATCCTGACAACCTCGAACTGTGTTACCAGCTGGCAATCGTGCTTGCGAACACGGGCGAGTACCAGGCCGCACTCGACCATGCGATGTCCATTCTGCAGCGTGATCGTGAGTTCATGGATGACATCGGGCGCACCACGATGATCCGGATCTTTGCGCTCCTGGGTAAAGGCTCGGAACTCACCGGCCAGTATCGCCGGCGCATGTTCAACTTCATGCACTGATTCCCCCATAACCGGGCAGTTTGTGACCTGCATCCCATCCCGGGCGCATGGCCTCGCCTATCCTTGGTCGATAACCCACGTTGGACCCCAAGGGGAAGGCGCTGCGACATGGACGCGCATGAAGCTTCACAACTCGTGCTTGATTGGCAGGACAGTCATCTCGTTATGGCAGCCGATGATTCGGTAGTCCTCGGGACGGGCGATGACGTGGATTTCAACGTCGAACGTGAATATGCGTCTCGCAATCACGTCAGAATCGAGCGCCGCAACCAGTTTTTTGTGCTGGTTGATAACAGTACCAATGGCACATTCGTGCAGACCGAAGACGAACGGCTGACATTCATTCGACGTGGCGAACTCAGACTCTGGGGTGATGGTTGGATAGGCCTGGGCGAGCCCCTGACGCCACAGACAGCCGTCCGCTTTCGACATACGTGATGGCCATGAACATGACGACCAACTGGTGCAGTGTCGAACAGACCCACCGTGGGAAAAGACGGAAGAACAACGAAGATGCGGTCTTGAGCCGGCCGGATGTCGGCTTGTGGGCAGTCGCCGATGGCATGGGTGGTCATCAGGCAGGTGACGTCGCCAGCCAGGCGATTACCAGAGCGCTCGCCGGTGTGCGAATGACTGGTCCGTTGGCCGAAGACGTGGACGCCATTGAAGATGTATTGCTGGAAGTCAACGACAAGCTGCGATTGCATGCCCGCACGCAGTGCCAGGGTGGAACCGTCGGCAGTACGGTCGTGACTCTGGTTGTCGAACAGGATAAAGGCGTTGCGTTGTGGGCCGGTGACAGCCGGCTCTATAGACTGCGCAGTGGGCGTCTGGAACAAGTCACTCGAGATCACAATCCAGTTTCCGACCTGCTCGATTCAGGTGCGGTGACCGAAGCTGACGTCGTTGCAGCAGACACCAACATCATTACCCGGGCGGTCGGTGGTCAACCTGAATTGAACCTCGACGTCGCGGTGTTCGATGTTGCGGAGCAGGATACCTATCTCCTGTGCAGCGACGGTCTGTACCGGGAATTGGCAGATTCTGATCTGCTTGAAGAACTGAGTGGCGAAATCCTGCAGGACATCTCAGCAAGGTTGCTCGAACGCTGCCTGCTCGGTGCTGCACGCGACAACGTTACTTTTGTGGTTGCCCGTCAGCGATAGCCATGACGGATATCAGTCAACAGGACGTGACCGTAATGCGCACTGATGCCAGCATCTCGAACAGCTCGTCGTCGGGCGCATCGAGCGGTGAAGCCGATGCACCTCGGGTGCTGAAACAGCGCTTCGTGCTCGACGAGAAGCTTGGTAGCGGTGGCATGGGCACGGTGTTCCGAGCCAAGGACTTGAGGAAAGTTGAGGCGCGAGACCGGCAGCCATTTCTTGCAGTCAAAGTACTCAACAACGATTTTCGCGAACACCCTGAAGCGTTTATCGCGCTGCAGAGGGAAGCTGCAAAATCCCAGACACTTTCACACTCGAATATCGTTTCTATATTTGATTTTGACAAAGACGGCGACGTTCCGTTTATCACGATGGAACTGCTGGAAGGCCAGGAATTGGCGCAGTTGTTACGCGCCTATCCCGGTGGCCTGCCAGACCAGATGGCATGGGAGATCATCGAAGGTATGTGCGGTGGGCTACAGCACGCGCACGAAGCAGGCATTGTCCATGCTGACTTCAAACCGGGGAACGTGTTCATCTCACCGAAGAACGCGCCCAAGATTTTGGATTTCGGTATAGCGCGGGCAGTCCATCTGACGGAAACCGAGGGTGAAGATACGTTGTTTGATCCAGCTCGGCTGGCCGCATTGACGCCTGCCTATGCGAGCCGGGAGATGCTCAATGGTGACACTCCCGAAACTCGTGATGATCTCTATTCACTGGGTATCGTCATCTACCTCATCCTCACGGGACACCACCCATACGGCCGGCTTTCCGCTGATGAGGCCGCGCGTGATGAGTTGAAGCCTGAAAAGCCCAGGCAGCTATCGCGGCGACAATGGCGCGTGCTCAGAGACTGCTTGCGTTTCAATCGCCAGGACCGTCCGGCAGATGTCGCGGAGGTGCAGAAGTTTCTACTCGAGCCGTCGCCATGGCGCTCGCGAACCTCTCTGGTTGCTGCGTTGGCCTTCGCGGTGGCTTTCGCTTTGAACTATTTCATTCAGGATGCCGATCTCACTGAGGTCAAGCAGGAAGTCAGACAGACCACTCTACTTGATTCGCAGGTTGCAAGAATCTCGCAGTTGCTCGATGAACCGGCTCTGAATCTTGCCTGGGAGCAGTCGCTTAGCCAGGAACTGGTCGTGCTACGACAGCTCGATGGGTCACACGAAGAGGTCGATAGATTGCTGGGGCGGCTGCGTGAAATTTACCGGAAACAGATAGCGAACACGAAACAGCTGAGAGTGGCACTGGATCTTTTGCACCGGGGCAGTGAGTTTGCCGACATGCCAGGGGCGCGCGCGTTGCTGCAGACCCGGGCGTTTGAGAAAATTCAGCTCCTGCTGGATAGCGAAAACAGTGATGAGCGCTGGTTGGCTCAGCTGCGCAACGAAATCACGGCGATGCACGATGCCTTTCCGGGCAGCCCCTATATTGCCGAGTTGAAGCTTGATGTTGCAGACGTACTTGAAGGTGCCGTTAGAGAGAGCGTGCTTTACGACAAGTTTTCACACGCGAAGGCCATGTTGGATGAGCTCGAACCCATACTTTTTGATGCGCAGGGCCTCGAAGATCTCAAACGATATACAGCAGCGGCAAAGGAGAGGCTACGGCTTGCTGAACAGGTCCGGGATACTGCCGAGCGCAGACAACAGTTTGCCGAGCAGCTCGATTTGCTCCTGGATGAGTCTTGTCTGCGGCTGGATCTCAACGCTGTCGCCGCTGCCCAACAGCAATGGCTTACGGTGGATCCGCAGGCGGGAATACTCGCCAGACAGAAAATATCTGAGCGCGTCGGCACCTGCATAGAGCAACTGGCAGAGCTTGATCGGGACCGGGTGATGGTTGTCCGCAACCTTGTGGTGCAACTGTTCGGGGAGGATATGCTTGCAGAAGCACAAGTGGTGCTCGATCCGTGTGCGCTCAACTACCTGATTGGTAATGGTGCGCTCAGCGGCCGCCAGGGTTATTGCGCGGACCGCCTGCCTGGTGATGAGTTGGGTCCGCGTCTGGTCGTGGTTCCTGCCGCGAGCGGAGAAGGTCGGTTCGCGATGACAAAACATGAGATCAGCTGGTCTCAGATCGCCGCTTTCTGTGACGCCAGTGGCGAATGCGGTTCTGCTGTGCAATCCACAGGTGATACCGAGACCGCAAGGCTGCCGGATCGCCCGGTGCGCGGTATCACTCTGGCCAGCGCTAATTCCTTTGCGGTCTGGTTGAGTGAAATGACCGGCTTTATCTACCGGCTGCCGACGGTACAGGAATGGCAGTGGGCAGCCCGTGGTGAGCCCGATCCGAATCGCAACTGTCGCGTATCGATCGATGGCGTGGCCAGAGGCATAGCACCTGTCGCCACAAATGCCGGGCTTGGCAACGACTTCGGGCTCGTCCATATGCTCGGCAACGTCCAGGAATGGGTGATGGACGCCGGAGACATTAACGTGGTTGGCGGTGCCTATGCAGATCCCATCGGCGAATGCGTTGCGCAGACGACGAAGCGCCACGAAGGCAAGCCGGATTCGCGTACCGGCTTTCGGCTGGTAAGGGAAGTTTCATGAGCTTGATGAAGTTGTCACCTGAGTCTGTGCGATTACGTCGTATTGCCAAGGCGTACGCAGCGGGTGAGTTCAGCATGCTTGAATACCGTCAGGCACGGCGCGATGTGATCGCCAACTATGTTACACAGTCGCTCGACGATGACGACACGCAACCGCGCTGGGATACGCCGACCATAAAACTTGCGGATCACCTGCAATCCTCGCAAGACATGCAGTCGGCGCAGGTGAACCAGATAACACAGCGAAAAGTGAATTCCCCAATCCTGTGGCTGGCAATGTTTGCTTTGTTGTGCATTGCAGTTTTCGCAAGCAGAACATTCGCTGCGACGGATATTCCGCCAGTAGCCGAGAGAAATCCGAACCCTGTCACGAGTGAACGTTTGGCAGTCGAGGAGATCGGGATGCGCGACTACGGCGTGCTACCTGGAATTACAGCAGAATCCGTACAGTCTGTAATAGACGCCAAGCTCGAAGAAATACGCGAGCGCAATGCTGCGGCTGAGCATGGATTCACGAATCCGGAACTCGCTGAGCTGGGACGGTTGCTCAAAGCGCTTGGCGTGCACGAGAAGAACTCGGAGTTGAGTCAGCGGGATACCGCGGATCTGACAGCCCTGATTCGCGAGCAGAAAAACCGTCGGGGCCTGTCGATATTCGAGCTTGAAGAAGTGGCTGCGGCGGCGCAGGCACATTTTCGTGAAACCGGCTACTTTCTCGCCGTTGCATTCGTTCCTGCGCAATCAGTGACT
>CBDUDJ010000040.1:0-9715 GCA_965365885.1 uncultured Gammaproteobacteria bacterium | reverse complement strand
AGAACCTGGCGGCCGGCGGAGTGCGGGTCCGGTTGAAAACAACGCAGTTCAAGCTTCTCTCCCGCCAGTGCAAGCTGACCGAACCGACCGATGTCGCAGAAGTGATCTATCAGGCTGGAGTCCAGTTACTGGGCAAGTTTGATCATCCCGGGCCGTTCCGGCTGGTGGGCATGGCGGCTCACACGCTCACAAATTACGAACGGCCAGCGCAAACCGATCTACTTGCAGACGCCTCAGAGCGAAATCTGGAAACGACGATGGATGCCATTGTGGAACGCTTTGGTGAAGACAGCATCAAGCGCGCAACGGATGGCTGACTCGCCTGAACTGCTATGCTGGAATTGTGGCACTTCGCTGGACGAGGTGCCGCGCCCCATAAGCCGACACGAACATTGCAAAGTCTGCTTCGAAGCGCTGCACTGTTGTCGCTTATGTCGCCATTTCCGCGTCGATATCAATCCGCAATGCGATGAAGACAGAGCGGATCCTCCCGTCAACAAAGAGAACGCCAACTTCTGCGACTGGTTCCGACCGGCCAGCGGGGTGTTCCAGTCCTCGCGCACGCAGAAAAGCGATGCAGCGAAAGACCGATTGGGCTCACTGTTTGGTGAGGATGGTGACGAAGATAGTAACGAGGATTCGGCAGAAGACGCGGCGAAAGCGAAGCTGGACTCCCTGTTTGGCGACCCTGCGAAGGACTGATGCTCACCCGACCCCCCGCTGCTGCTGCGTAGATCTCAATGGCGTTCCTTCGAAAGAGTTGATCGAACAGGATCAGGATCAGCCACCAAGACTCAACAACAGCTGTTGCCACCAGGGTCGCTCTTTGCCGGCGGCATCATCCGCGCGTGCTCCGGCTAGAATGCCCGGCAATGCATAGTTACCTTCGTGACACGCGTACTCATAAATCGGACCGGCCGTTGCGCGCATCGGAATCTGCGCGCGCCATGGCTTAGCATAAACCTCAGGATCGTCCATCGTAAATTCGTAAAGAATTTCCCGCGGCGACACTCGTGTGAATCGCTCAGTCACCTTCAGGTTCTCCGAGGACATCACGATGTGTTTGGTAGCGGCGCGGAAATTCTGAGCTGGATGAAAATTGGTTGTTTCCACCACCAGCGTATCGCCGTCCCAATGACCGACTGAATCACCCAGCCACTTACGCACGTCTGCCGGTGGATGTTCGCCGCCCATGCGAATGATCCGGGCATCATGATTCATCTCCACCAGGATCATGATGCTTTGGGCCGACTGTACGATCTGGTAGTTATTGTTGTAGAGCACGGGCAACATTGGCGGTCCGCCGGTAGAACCAAAGCCAACGACACAGCGTTCGCCCAATGGCCGGGTCTCGGGCCCGTCGTAGCTGAGAAACTTGCCAAACGCTTCGAACATGCGAAACCGCGCGAGCAGCCGGTAGGGAACCTTGCCATTCGCCGGTTCGACGATCAGCGAAGAACGGATCTCGCCGTTCACCCGTGCCAGGCGTGTGCCTTCGTCCATCCAGAAGGTGTTGTAACCACCCGGATCATTACCCTCCGGCAACTCGCCAGCCGCATTCGCCTCAGGCTCATCATAGGCATCGTAGAAATCCTGCCGTGTCTCTTCCATTTCGGCGGCTTGCGCTTCGCTCAACACCAGTTCCTTGATATCGTCGGGCCGCTCGAGCGTGGTGATGGTCGCATTGGTCCACACACCCTGTAGATCCGGCGCGCCAAACGAGGTTCGGGGTGTTGTGTAGTCCGCGGCATGCGCGAACTGTCCTGCTGCCACCGTAAGTAGAATCACTGCCAGCACATGGTTGTGTGTGATCATTTTCCGTGTCTCCACATTACTGGAGTTTGCGAAAGCGCAGCATAGTCCGCGCTAAGCACTAGTTAAATCCCCATCTGACAACCGTGACGTTTGATCGCATTCTGCCCGAAAGAGGCGACTGGCAATTTGCTGGATTTTGTCGGACACTCGCCGGTGGGGAGAGACTGAAATCCATGCGCGTCGGGTTTTTACGGAATTCGCACCTTTCAGACTCCGTTAAATGGCTTATCGCCAGTCCGGGAGAGACCTATGACAACTATTAGAAAATCCGCGCTCATGCGAGCGTTTCTGACTTCGATTCTATTCATCATGAGCACGATCGGCATCACCAATCTGGCCAACGCGGATGTCCGCGAGGTCTTCGTCTGCAACCTGTTGGACGGCAGCGACATGGACGACGTGATGGCTGCCAGAGACTTTTATCTGAAGCAGGCCGCGAAGGCAGGATACGAAACGCCCGAAGCGTTCTTGTGGACGCCTTTCAAGAGTTTTTCCGAAATCGACTTCCTGTGGTTCAACAACTACGCCAGCATGGCCGAATTCGGTGCGTTATCCGACCAGGCGGCTGCATCATCGGAGATGACCGCCGTATTCGACCGCTTCAATCAGATCTCTGAGTGCCGCTCGGGCCTCAGCACGCGTGACTTGATCTTCGACGGCGGCGAGCCCGCTGTGCCGAATCCACCTGCACTGATTCATTCATCGGGCTGCAATCTCCAGCATGGTTCCAGGATGGATGATCTGGGTGATCTGACCAGCCACATTAAAGGTGTGCTGGGTAGCGTTGGTGGGTATGAAGACTACCTTCTGTACCAGGGCACCCCCGTAACACCTGGACCAAACACCCCGGACGTGCGCTTCTACAGCGTGCACGACAACGCGGCGGATTGGGCTACACGCAGAGAGGCACTGCAAGGTTCCACTGGCGGACCGGGCCTGTTGCGGCACTTCAATTCCGTGCTGGACTGCACCACCAGTTTATGGAACGGCCAGCGCGTCGTCCCAGCGCAGTAGCTTGTCTCGATACTCCCCGGTCATCGGCCGGGGAGTACGGCTCTACCTTCTATTGCCGCGCCACAGTTCTTCGTGGAAAAAACAAGTGACGCTTTGGGCTTGTAGATTGGGTGAGACGATGGCTAGACTGCGGATTGGGGTATTTACAGGGGACTGAGTTGACTAAGAAAATCGCCTTCGTTTCAAGTCGCAGCCCGGACGCGGAAGAAGCGTTGAGTGTTCTGACCGCGAAGTATGAATCCGTCGACCCATCGGAAGCCGATGTGGTTGTGGCACTGGGCGGCGACGGTTATATGCTCGAAGCAATCCACCGGAACCTGGCTCACAAACTACCGATCTATGGGATGAACCGGGGTACCGTAGGATTTCTCCTGAATTCGTTCAATGAAGACAATCTCATGCAGCGACTGGAGGATGCGCACGAAGCGAAACTGCAGCCACTGCACATGCGGGTGACGACGAGTTCAGGCGTAGAGCAGGAAGCGTGGGGGTTCAACGAAGTATCGCTGCTGCGGCAGACCCGCCAGGCTGCAAATCTGGAGGTTTCTATTGATGGCAAAGTCCGCATTGAAAGGCTGATGTGCGATGGTTGCCTGGTAGCAACACCTGCGGGCAGCACAGCGTATAACTTGTCTGCGCACGGGCCGATACTGCCAATTGGTTCCGGCGTCCTGGCACTCACCCCAATCAGTGCATTTCGCCCCCGGCGCTGGCAGGGCGCGGTTTTACCGCAACATGCGCATATTCACCTGACGGTACTGGATCCCTATAAGCGGCCCGTGAGCGCGGTCGCGGATGCCCACGAAGTCCGCGATGTGGCAGAAATCGACATTCGCGTGGATCCGGACAGAGCGGTGACTTTATTGTTCGATGCCGATCACAACCTCGAGGAACGAATTCTAAACGAGCAATTCATTCCATAGTTGCGATCCTGCAGCGCGCAGAAAACGCTTTCAGAAATTCTGGAGAAACACGAATGATTGTCGAGCAGATTTGGACAGGTAACGCGTATCGCAATTTCAATTACCTGATTGCCTGCCCGGAATCCGGCGAAGCGATGGCGATCGACCCGTTGGATTACGAGAAATGTTTGAGCTGCGCCAAAGACAACGGTTGGGAAATAACCCAGATTCTGAACACGCACGAACACGGCGACCACACAGGTGGCAACAAGCCGATGATCAAGGCAACGGGTGCCCGGTTGCTGGCACACCAGAACGCGAAAGACAGCATCGAGGGAATCGACGTGGGATTGGCGGCCGGTGATGTCGTGAACGTCGGCAAAAGCGTTGAGCTACTCGCACTCGATACGCCCGGGCATACGATGAGCCACATATGTCTGCTGTCACAGACCGACACACCGGGCCTCTTCTCCGGGGATACGCTTTTCAATGCGGGTGCCGGCAACTGCCACGGCGGTGGCCATCCGGAGGAGCTGTACGAAACTTTCGCCCAACAACTCAGTGAGTTACCCGAATCGACACTGATTTATCCGGGGCATGACTACATAACCAACAATCTCGAGTTCACACTGGACCGTGAGCCGGACAATGCAAGTGCGGCAGCTTTGCTGGAAGAGCTAACGGACAGTCACGATCCGGACCAGGCGTTGATTACCTCGTTAGCACAGGAAAAGGAGATCAACGCGTTCTTCCGTCTCACAAACCCTATAGTGATCGCGCGACTACGCGAGGCGTTTCCGGATCTTCCTGAGGATCCAAGCGCACGGGAAGTATTCATCAAGCTGCGCGAATTGCGCAATCAGTGGTAGGCACAGGGCCTGTGACGGGCGCGCCGCCTTTTCGCCCGTCAGGACTACCGTCAGTACATGCGGTTCTTCGCGTCATCTGCGATTCCGAACTCCAGTTCCGCCGATGTAGTAGCGTCGAGTTGCAAATGACCCGACATCATTTCTGCGAGTGTCGGAATGGTGACTTCCGGTTCATATTCGCCCGCCCATAGTTTGGAACGCCTGAAGGCCTTGGAGCAATGACCAAAGGCTTCTTCCACCGTCACCACAATGGCGATCTCGGGTAACTTACCCTTGATCGGAAATCGGCTCAGCACATCCGGATCACAGGTAATTATTCCGGTTCCGTTGACGCGCACGGTTTCCAGCACGCCCGGTATTAGAAACAGCAAAGACAGGTTCGGCTGATTGATGATATTGATGACACTATCGAGGCGTTTGTTGCCGGGACGCTCGGGGAGGATCAGTGTCTTCTCATCAACCACCTGAACGAACCCCGGCGGATCACCGCGCGGGCTCAGATCACACGCCCCCTCTGCTGCGTGGGTGCCGAGACAGACAAAAGGTGAAAGTTCGATGAAGCGCTTCAGAGGCTCGGTGATCACCGACGTACTTTTCTCAACCACCAATGGGTGAACTGGCTCACCCATGAGCGTGCGAAGTGCCGCTTCGGATTTAATTTGATGTTCCATCTCTACTTCCTCTCGCTGACAACCGCTGAGTATACGCGCAGCACCCGCGCACATCCTTGCTGACACAACGCTGTCAGTAGCCATTTGATAAGCTGAGCGGACTAAACTCGACTGTAATGCGAGTTGCAACTCACTCACGGCTAATTCCAGGAGATCAGCATGATCCAACTCGTAACCTTTCCTCCCGCGTTCGGACTGCGCAACGTAAGTCCCTTCTGCCTGAAAACGGAGATGCTGCTCACTTCGCTGCAATTGCCGTTCGAACTCGTCGAGGAAGCTGATCCAAGAAAAGCTCCAAAATCGAAACTTCCCTACCTGATCGTGGATGGCCAAAAGATCGCGGATTCTGAACTCATAACGCAATACCTGGATGAAGTCACACAGGGCCAGGTGTATGCAGGTCTGAGCGCGGAGCAGAAGGCTCAAGGCACGGCGTTGGCACGTCTTGCCGAGGATCATCTCTACTGGATGATGGTCGCCAGCCGCTGGCTCGATGCTGACTGGTGGCCGAATATTGTCGAGGGGTTTTTCGGTTTCGTGCCGAAAATCGTCCGCCCGCTCGTTACAGGGATGGCGCGAAAACAGGTCGCAAAAACATACGATCTGCAGGGCCTGGGTCGACACACTCTGGCAGAACAAAAAGGCTTCGCGGAGAGAGATCTCGCCGCGTTAGAGGCTCTGGTAGGCAATGAGGGATTTCTTTTCGACCAGAAACCGAACGTATTTGATTTTACGCTCGCTGCGCTGATGGCAGGAATCTACGACAACCAACCAGCGACCTGGCTCACAGAATGTGCCCAATCCTTTAGTAACTTGAAAACGTACACGGAGCGGGTGCAGGCACACATGGGTGTCTACGGGCGCGAGGCTGTGTAGTACCGCTCTTCGTCGGTGTACATTCCTGCGGCAGAGACTTATCGTAAACGTGACAGCAACTCTTCGAGAGTCATCACATGCGCCTGGTACTTTTCGCGTTATTTCTCGTGTCTCCAATGTCCTCGATCGCCGAACCATGGATGAAGAATCGCAACGCCGACGTCCTGATCCCAGTCATAAAAGTTCAGGACGGCTGTCCGGTGTCCACGGCTGAGATGCAATCCATTGTGGATGGCGAGTGGCTTCGCGCCCGATTGAAAACCTCCGGCAACGCCGTTTTATCCTTCCAGATCAAACTGATGTGTCTGGACGTCACAGTGGACGGAGATAAGATTGCGGTCGTCACCAACGCCAACTTCCGCTTCGGTAAGATCATGCCGCAGACGATGCTCTACAAAAACCCGGACTATGACAAACTGCTGCTCACAGCCAGCAGTGAAAATGGCAAACGGACTGTAGAGATCACTCTCAGGGACACCATCGCTGAGGCTCTGACCGAATACCTGCAAGCGAACTTCGGCAGCTAGCAATACTGCGAATCCAATGTCGAAGCGCGCACTCTCACTCGGCGATTAGAACCTTCAGTCGCCTGCTGGCAGCTGTTCCTTAAGTGCTGCGATCTCCGCGGCAATCTCAGAAGGATCCGATAAATCCCGGCCCGCCTTGCCATACCAGTAACCTGCGTTTTTGAGATCCCCTTCCATCAGGTGCACGATGCCATGCGCCCAGCTACCCAGTTCAGATGAGTCTTTCTGCGCGATGAGATGAGCCGCTTCCCAGTCTCCCGATTCGAGCAGTGGAATTGCGTCTGTTAGCACTGCAGATCCCCCATAGCATGGCACAGCATACACAACAGCGTATCATGGATGAGCCAGGGGGGAGAGCCGATGACCAGGCACGAAAACGAACAGATCGTAGGTAAATACTTCACCGATTCACGACCAAGATTCAGCCGACTCGCAGCAAGATTCGTCGACGATGAGCAAGTCGCGATTGACGAAACGGCGGCTATATTCGATCCGGAGCAGATTCGTCTCATGCCGGTGGGCGACTGAAACTGCAATCGTCTGGCAGACTCCTCCGGGCTAGAGGTTGGGAGACCTCACAACGAGCATTTTATCGATCTGCATGTCTTCGACGGTGTAGGGAATTCCACCGGTGCCCAGGCCCGATTCACGCAAGCCTGCAAACGGCATGACATCATCACGAAACGCCGTATGCTCATTGAGCATCACGGCCGAAGCGTCGAGTTGTTTGTAGAGACCCATCGCTGTATCTATATCGTTGCAGAATATCGATGCTTGAAACGCAACCGGCAGCGAGTTTGCCTGACGCACGGCATCTTCGAGTTGCTCGTAACCGAACACACAGACAACTGGTCCGAAAACCTCCATCGTACTAATTCGGATGTCTGCCGGTGGATTCAACAGAACAGTCGGCTCGTAGCAGGTATCTGAGATCTTTTTGCCACCACACAGCAGTTCAGTGCCTGCCGCCACCGCTTCATCGACCCATTCAGCAACGCGGTCGACTTCCGCAGCCCGGATCAACGGGCCAATATCCGTGCTTTCCTCTTCCGGCGCACCGACGATCAGCGTCTGCGCACGTCTGGCAAGCTCCGCGGCAAATTCTGCCGCTTGCGCCGCAGGTATGAACACCCGTTGCACCGACACACAGACCTGACCTGCATGATAAAAACCGCCTTTGAGCACAGACGCGAGCGTGCGTTCAACATCGAATGGCTCTGCGAGGATTGCGGGCGCAACACCACCATGCTCCAGCGCGCAACGAGTGCCAGGTGCGAGTTTCGAGCTCAGCATCCAGCCAACCTGGGCACTGCCGATAAAACTGAAAAAGCCGACACGGGGATCTGTTACGAGTTTCGTCGCCGATTCACGGTCGGCCGTTACGATCGCCTGACACCAGGCGTCAGGCAGCCCCGCCTCACGCAGTATTTCGATGAAGCGCAAGCAGGACAACGGAGTATCGCCCGCCGGTTTCACGATGAAAGGACAGCCCGCTGCAACCGCCGGACCCACCTGGTGAATGATCAGGTTCAACGGATGGTTGAAGGCGCTAACAGCAACGACCACACCGATGGGTTCTTTTTGAGTGAACGCGAGCGTGCCGGTCGTCGCCGGCGTCGTGCCCAGGGGAATAACGGACCCTACATGTCCGCGCAGCGCCTCAACACACAGATGCATACCATCGATTGCTCGAATCACTTCTACTTTCGAGTCTCTATAGGGCTTGCCCCCCTCGCTTGCCGCGAGCATCGTGAGTTCCTCGACCTGCTCGCCCATGATGGCGGCGGTTCTATTGAGAATTTCGATCCTTTCGGGCACGGACAGCCAGCTGGCTTTGTCACGAAAGAGTCCGTAGGCCGTGGCCAGCGCATCCTCCACGTGAGCAGAACCGGCCGTAGCGACCTGATCGAGTTCACGCCCATCGAACGGCGATGTGACAGAAAGCGAGCCCGCCGGGTCCCTGCTGCTGTTCAGCAATAATTCGCGCATCTGATTCCTCCCCACAAATTACATCAATCGCATATTCGCCAGCAGATTGCCACCGCTATCGCTCAGCAACCTATCCATTAATCAAGCACGGCCAGCGCAACAAGCTCGCCGGGAATGCCATTGCCACCGACCGCGACCACGATGTATTGGACCCCGTTGATGGCATAAGTCATCGGCAATCCCGTCTGACTTGCCGGCAGTTCAATTTCCGAAATGATCTCCCCGCTGTCTTTGTCATGCGCACGAAAAACCGGATCGCCACCCCAGCTCTCACCGGCAAAGAGCAATGATTTAGTCACGAGCAAACCGGCGCGGGTTGCTTTACCGGTTCGTGGCAGTTCAATACCTTCCAACGCCGGGTGATTGCGGATCGATTCGGGTGTATCACCATTTGCGATCATCCACAGATGCTCACCGGAGTTGAGATCGATCGCCGTGATTCGGCCATAGGGTGGCTTCAACAACGGTAGCCCCTGCACACGCGGGGGCCTGCCGGTCTTGACGAAATCCACATCGGAATACTCCGGATCCGCTGCGAGCGCATACACGGAAGGGTAGGTAGCGGAGGATACGTAGAGCACGCCCGTGCGTGAGTCGATCGCCCCGCTCTCCCAGTTGGCCCCGCCCAGCGAACCAGGCAACACGAGTGTACCTTTAGTGCCATCTGCCGCTTCTGCCAGCGAGGGCGGCGAAAACAACGGCCCAAGTTTCAGATCAGCAACCAGCGTTAAAGCCTCGTCACGCAGGGCTGGCGTAAAGTCGATCAGATCATCGCGGGTCACACCCTGGCGGTCAAAAGGCGCAGGGCGCGAAGGATGCGGCTGAGTGGCTGAGGTCCACTCACCCGGTACCTGTGTTTGCGGTACCGGCTTCTCTTCAATGGGCCACACCGGCTCGCCGGTGACACGGTTAAAAACGTACGCAAACGATTGCTTGGTCACCTGCACCACAGCCGGAATCGGTCGGCCATCTACCTCAATATCCACAACTATTGGCGCAGTTGGATTGTCCCAATCCCAGATGTCGTGATGAATAATCTGGTAGTGCCAGAC
>CBDUDJ010000039.1:0-9760 GCA_965365885.1 uncultured Gammaproteobacteria bacterium | reverse complement strand
CTCTTTCCCTACACGACGCTCTTCCGATCTAGTATCGACAGACCACGGTACGTCGGCGACTCAGTTTCAGGCTCGACAAGATCAATGAGCGACTGCACATTCTGGATGGATTGCTTGTCGCCTACCTCAACATCGACGAGATTATTCGCATCATTCGCGAAGAAGACGAAGTGAAAACCGCGTTGGTGAAGAAGTTCAAGCTCAGCGACATACAAGCCAACGCAATACTCGATCTCAGATTACGCAACCTTGCGAAGCTCGAAGAGATGAAGCTGCAGGGTGAAAAAGATGAGCTTTTCGGTGAGAAGACTGATCTTGAAAAAATTCTCAAATCCAAAGCCCGGCTGAAAACGCTCATTAAAAAGGAGTTACTCGCCGATGCGGAGAAATTCGGTGATGAGCGCCGCTCGCCACTGGGTATAGAAACCGATGCGGCCGCGTACAGCGGAGAAGACCTCTTGAGCAATGAAGCCATCACGGTGGTGCTCTCCGACAAAGGCTGGGTACGTTCGGCGAAAGGCCATGAGCTTGATCCGCTGGAGCTGAACTACCGTGGGGGAGACGCTTATGGTCACTCAGCCTGCGGCAGAACCAATGAGGTGCTTATTTTTCTGGACTCCACCGGCCGTAGTTACGCCATAGCACCCCACACTTTGCCTTCGGCGCGCGGCCAGGGAGAACCGCTGACAGGTCGCTTGAAACCACCAGTTGGTGCGCGATTCATTGGGGTCGCTATGGGACCCGGTAGCGCCACGGTGTTGCTCGCAAGCGACGCAGGTTACGGCTTCATCGGCTCGCTTGAAGATATGGTGACGAAGAACAGGGCGGGTAAGACCTGCCTCAGCGTACCCAAGGGCGGAGTCGCGTTGCCGCCGGTACCGGTGGATCTCGAGCAGGATCAGCAGGTTGTCGCACTGACTAACCAGGGGCGCATGCTGGTGTTTCCTCTAGCGGAAGTCCCCGAGCTTGCAAGAGGTAAAGGTAACAAATTGATCAACGTACCGACCGCAGCGTTCAAATCGCGCGAAGAGTACATGATCTCGGTGCAGATTCTCGGCCTATCCGATGAGCTGATTGTGCGCGCCGGGCAGCGTCACTTGCGCATGAAGTACAAAGATCTGGAGCATTACATAGGTGAGCGCGCGCGGCGTGGTCGGAAGCTGCCGCGGGGATTTCAGAAGGTGGATTCCCTGGCAATCGAATCGACCTGATAGCGTTCGGCCGCCGCTTCAATTTCACGCACCTGCTCCGCGATCAGCGCCTGGTGAGCCGGGTCGAGGTTGTTGATCAGCCACGCGGCAGGCGCCGTGGATTCCAGTTCAGTCAGCAATGGGTTGCTCATGGGTTGCGAATCAAATCGCGCGAACTCCCCGATGCGATCATAAAGTTCCGCGCTCATGGCAAGCGTTGATTCCCTGGCGAGTGCTGAAAGCAGAGCGGTATCGGCGACTTCCGGAACATCCCGCGCAGGAGAATGGCTGCGCGGCAGCTCGATCATGTGCAGGCCGAGTCGATACTCGCCCCAGGAATCCGCTTCATGCAGCAGTTGCGCGAGGGCGAATGCGGCGCAGATGACCTGAAAAGGACGTTCTGCATCCGCTGTGTCATCGAACTCGAGCAGCAAGCCTGTGCCGCTGAGTTCACAGACTCTCGCGTAGTAGATGCCGGCAATCTCGTCGGCGAAGAAACTGGCATGGGCGAGTTCACGTTCGCGTTGCTCACGGCTGAGGCTCAGCTGATTGAATAGGTTGAGCACGAGCAGATAGTGCGGCACGACCGGCTCGTCAAGCCCGACAGGTGCTTCGGGGATGTCGCTGCTGGCGGGGGTATGTGATTTGCGGGGCAGCCGTACCTCGCTCAGGCCAAACAGCGCCAATGGCACCAGCAGCACGATGAGTGCGGACACCGCCAGCAGGGAGTTCGAAGCGTTCTCCCCGAACACGGGAGCGGGCGTGAGCTGGATTCGTACGTAGCCGACAATGCTGCCAGCCTGCACGATAGGCTGGGTGAAGGCCAGGCCCTTGCGAATATCGCCGCTGACGGCGAGCATCTCGTTGTTTACCGTGTAAATACTCACACCGGTTACCTCAGCGAGCTCCGCCACACGGTTGGCGAGGACACCGAGGTGGATCTGATCGCGCTCTCTGAGCGGTTCGACGGCAAGCGTCGCAAGGCCGGCTGCGAGCGCGCTGCCGAAGGGTTGTATGCGCTGCTTGTCGTCGCCCTCGCTGAGCCAGGCAACGCCCAGACCCGCAGTGACCGTGATGCTGATCGCCAGTCCGAGCACAAGACTCCGGCGTGTTTGTTTGACGCGCAATAACCAAGACGTTAGCTTCAAACTTCGAGTGCTCCGCTCGTGATTACCAGTAATTGGGTCAATTTGGGTTAATTAGGGTCGATAGACAGGCGGTTAGGTGGCTAACGAGATAATTCTGCTAAATGTATCGGGACAAGATCAACCGGGTTTGATGGCCATGTTGACATCCCAGTTGGCTGTTTATCAAGTGCGCATCCTCGATATCGGGCAAGCGGTTATCCATGACGAACTGAATCTGGGGATGCTGATCCAGATTATGGACGAAACGCCAACGCCCGACATACTTGCAGCACTCCAGGCCACGGCTCAAAAGCTCTCAGTGACGCTGCGCTCCACCCGCGTATCCGCCAGGGATTACGAAGAGTGGGTAGGCGGCCAGGGTAAAGCCCGCTACATCCTTACGTTGCTTGCGCAGAGCTTTACCGGTGGCCAGATCGCCTCGGTAACTGAGTTGATCAGCCGCCATGGCTTGAACATCGATGCAGTGCAGCGATTGTCCGGCCGCATACCCCTGGCGGCTGACCCGTTGAGTTCTAATCCCGCGCAATCGCGTACCAGCGTTCAAATGAGTCTGCGTGGCAAGGTGATGAGTGCCAGTGAGCTGAAAACCGATCTGCTGTCGTCGGCGGATGAACTGGTATTCGATTTCAGCATTCAGGAAGACACGGTCTATCGTCGTAACAGGCGATTGGTAGCTTTCGATATGGATTCCACGCTGATTGACGCCGAGGTCATTGATGAGTTGGCGGGCTACCACGGCGTCAAAGCTGCCGTGTCGGAGATCACCGACGCCACCATGCGTGGCGAGCTCAATTTCCAGGAGAGCTTCACCAAACGTGCCCGCCTTCTGGCGGGACTGTCTGAGTCCGCGCTCAAAGAAGTTGCAGAATCGGTCCAGCTCAACGACGGCGCGCATCGCCTGATTCGTTCTCTCAAACATTTCGGCTACAAGACGGCCATCCTCTCAGGTGGTTTTCAGTACATGGGCGAGTGCCTGCAGGAGGAACTCGGCATTGACTACGTGTTTGCCAACCGCCTGGAGATCGTCGACGGCTTTATGACCGGGGCGGTCGAAGGTGAAATCATTGATGCGAAGCGCAAAGCGGAGTTGCTCGAAGAGATTGCTCAGCGCGAAGGCATTTCCCTGCAGCAGACGATTGCGATCGGCGATGGGGCAAACGATCTGCCAATGTTGAGCAGGGCTGGATTGGGCGTTGCGTACCACGCAAAGCCCGTGGTGAAGGAATCCGCAAGCCACGCTATTTCTAACTTTGGTCTGGATACCGTGCTGTATCTGATGGGCTTCAGCGATCGGGATATCGAGGAGGCGCTGGCTGATTGAGTGGCTGTCGCGACTAACTGCCGCCGACTCAACCCGGTATTAGTCGTCGGTGCTGAAATCGTATTCCATGGAGGCAGAAGGCTCCTGGAGGTAGTGGCCCTGAATGTAGTTGGCGCCCGCCTGCCACAACGCAGAGAGTACGTTCGCACTTTCAACTTTAGGCACGATCGTCAGCTTACCCAGTGCCTGCAACTGCTTGATCATTTCGGTGAGGTCGTCGCGGAGGTCCGAATCGTTCTTGGGGTTATCGACGAAGGAGCCTTCAAGTTTTACGAAATCTACCGGAATATGCTTCAAGATCTCAAAAGGTTCTTCGGAGACACCGAAGCGCGATAAAGATGCGCGGCAGTGCATGGCCTTCAGGCCATCCACGAATTCCCGCGTCTGGCGGATGTAGCTGGCGGAGTCCTGCTCAGTGATCTGGAAAATCACCGCATCACTGGGCAGACGCGCGGCTTTGATTGCGACTGAGAGCCACTGAATGAACTCCGGGTCGGCGACACTGTTGCTTGTGAGGTTGATCGTCAACCGGGTGTTGTGACCTTTACCACGATGAGCCGAAAGCTGTTTGATCGATTGCAGGATTACCCAGCGATCGATCTTGGCAGCCACGCCGTTTTCAATGGCTGTTTGCAGGAATTCGTTGGGCGCCATCTGCTTGCCGGCACGGTCGAGCATTCTGAGGAACACTTCGTAGTGTTCATCGGAATCACCACGCAGGCTGATAATCGGTTGAAACAGCAGGACAAATTTCTCTTTCTCGATCGCTTCGTTGATCAGTGTCAGGACGCGATTTGCCTCGTCGTTGAATTCCTGCTCTTCGGTGTCGAACGTCGGCAACTCCACATGATTGCCGCCGGGCTTTTTCGCTGCAGCGCGCATCGTGCTGAACGCCGCATTCAAAGTTGCTTCAAGCGCCTGAGTCGTTGAGTCATGGGCGTTCGAGTCATAGATCGAACCACCGATCGTGACTGTCGGTCGTACCGTCTTTTCGCATATTTCCAGCAGCATGGTTTCGACCGCACCGCGGTATCCGTCCACAATAGCCAGGGCGGAATCACGTATGTCCGCGCAGACCAGCATTGCCCACTGCGACGGCGAGACGCGCATGAAGGGAAGTGACGTGGCATCGAGCAGAGTTGCTTCGACCTGGCGGCAGGCATCATCAGCACCGGCGAGACCGAAACTGTTCTGCAGTTCGGTATAGCCGTCGATCTGGGCGACAAAAATACTCCGGAATTCCTCTGGCCGACTGTCCAGTAGTGCTTCACTGGCAGCCAGGAACTCCGCGAGGTTTTGGCTCAGACCGGATTCAGGTTTTGCAGTTCCGTTCGTCGTAGCTGCGCCGTTGCTCTCTTTGGCAGCCGCCTTTGTCGGCTCATCTGCGGTTGCCGCAGCTTCCTCGGCGTTGCTCTCCGGGAGTTGTGCGGCATTATTGGTTCGCACGGTGACCTGGATACACTGTTCGCCTTCGTACTCGGCTCCGGCCAGAGTCATGTTTGCTTGCACCGTACTGTCGTCGGTACTTTTCCCGGTGAAGTCGAAGACCGTTTCTTCTTCATCTTTGCGGAACTTTTTGAGTTGGGTTTTGAGTTCCTTCGCTGAATCTGCGTCGAGCAGATCGATCAGCGATAGCCCGAGCAGATCGTCCGCATCTTCGAATCCGAAGAGTTTTAGATAGCCTTCGTTTGCAAAGATATGCATCCCCTCGTGCACATAGGCAATGGCCGCCTTGGAGCTCTGGAGTAGCAGTTGGCAGCGCTGCTCGGCTTCCTGCAGAGCGCGTCGCGTTTGCACGAAACGCAGCCCCTGACAGACATGTTCAATTTCGCGTTTGACCACCAGCACCAGATGTTGCGAGTCGGAGCCCTGCACAACGTCCGCTGCCCCCAAACCTAGACCATCAATGGGAGAAATACTGGCATCGTCGTTGTTGATAATAATTATCGGCACGTGAGGCGCAAGCGAGACAAGCTGCGGCAGAACCTTCGCTAGTTGCGGGAGTGCGGCATTGCAGAGCATCAGGTCTGCGTCGGCAAGCCTGTCGTTGGCCATGGGGAGATCGATAATTTCCAGACGCGTGGAAATCCCGGCGTCTCGGAGCAGCGAATCATATTTATGAGCCGCGTTTTCCGATGTTTCCGCAATCAATAGGCGCACGGGCGCATGTTGGGCTTGTTGGTCCGACATATCCTTATTTAAGCCAACGACCCCTACCTAGACTCGCCGGATTCGTGGTCATTTAACGTTTTTTCCGTGTTCGTCATGGTGATGTCGATCTGGCTGTTTTCCAAGTAACCATCCAACATACGAAACGTGAACTGGTTAACACTTTCGGTTTTAAGCATGCACTGATTCAGCTGTGCGGTTGTCTGGATTGCCTGCCGTGATATGTGAATTTTCTGGCCTGCTTTAAACGGCAGGGGCGGCGTCAGCAGACTCGCCAGCTGACCAATCGGTGCCAGTTCGGGCAGCAGCAATGCCCGCGCGTATTCGGAAGGCCCACCGCGCTTGTTGACGACGCGGGCAGCCACTGGGATTGCCCTGGGGGCGATCAGCTCGACGCCCATGAACGTGCCTTCGATTTCCTGACGAATCCAGCGGACGACTGAAACATACCAGCGCGGATCACTCGGCTCACGCATGGCTACCAGCTCACCGGTCTGCACGCCTGCCGGGAGAGGCCCGTTCCAGCGAACCCGATAACCGCCGGGGCTCGTGTCCAGGGTCGTCGTGTCGTAGCAGACGTAACCTTTTTGATCTTCTTTCGGCGGCTTTTCCTTCTTGTCATCCGACACGCCGAGTAGGCGCTCTTCGGGATTCTCGATCTTCGGGTTGAATGGAATTCTCACGCTCAAGTCAAAAGCGTCATCCCAGACGTCTTTGGAAGCCGCGCCATCTGTATAGAATTGAATATCAGGATCGATGAACGGATTAACTTCCTTGCGCAGAGCCGAATCTGTCTCATTGAACTGTTCGGAAAACTCCACACCTCCACTTAAGAAGTAATGCACTGCACGCATGCCAACGCAGACTTTCATTTGCCCGGTCACGGCCTCGCGATGGTGTGCCCGTTGCTGCATCGCTCCCCAGGAATTGGTCAGGTGTGAGGCAAGGCTATTGTCTATCTGATCGGGAATGGTGATGTTACCGTCGATATCGTTGAGATAAGCCTCTAATTCAAAGACGAGTATTCCCGTGCCGATGCAGCGAATTTCAACGGCGTCGCGCAGCAGTTCGGAGTGGCGCGGGCCCTTATCGGAGGCGAGATCAACGCTATACAGAGAACCGTCTTCTGCTTCGTTCAACGAGACTGCTTGTGTCCAGACCTCCAGTGCATTGAACAAATGGCTGAGTTGCCGATGGCGCAGCTTGTTGGGTTTGCTCAAGGCCAGCAGGGCCGATCGCAAATAGGCATCCTTGCTGGATGTCTCGGTGTGCGAGTGGTTTTCCGTGTCCTCCCAGCGCTCATCCTGAACGCCAAGTTGCTCGGCGAGCAGGTAGAGTTGATTGAGCTCGAGCCACATGCGATCGGCAGGAGCGACGTAAAACTGCAGAGTCCGCAACATCGTTCTGGACAGATCGGATATAGCTCGATAGATCGCGAGGGAAATCAGGTCGGTAACGTTGCGATCTTCGGCTTCAGCGAGTGCTGCCATGATCACGGCTTTGTAGCCGGAGCTTAAGTTTGTTTGCAGCCTTTGTGCAGTTCTTGCGATCGAGTCACCGTTGTTGCTGCTGGTGGCTGCGCGATCCAGCCTCGCGCTGAGATAGTGGAGACTGGGGCGTATGCTTTCGAGCAGTTCCATGCGTTGCCGGAAATCGATGGCAAGCCGCGCTATCTCGAACGTCGCCTGGCGAATCTGGGTGGCGGTTTCCTCGGTATTGGCCATTGGCAAGCTGCCTACCCAATCGCTCAACGAAGTGGGGTCCGGGTCACAGAACGACAGTGAATCCAGATCCGCATCGGGGACGGTGACATGTAGTGTGAAGCTTCGGTCCATAAAGCTCAGGCAGGCCAACTGCACAAAGAAAAAAGTGAGGCCGGTAGTATATTTAAATGACCTTACTCGAAAAGTGATTTCGCGCAGATATTCACATCGGTTTTCAACGCACTAATTTAATCGTTATGATGCGCGCCCTCGCGCTTTTTGCGCTTTTTGAGACATAGCGCATGTGTCCGCCAGGCGTGTGTCGACCGCGCCCGTCTGAGCTGTGAGGAGCGCCCGGGTGCCGGGGGTCAGGATATAAAAAGTCGCAGAATGGGGATCAATGAGACATGGCCAGCTATTCCACCAATGAGTTCAAAGCCGGGTTGAAAGTGCTGCTGGAGGGAGATCCGTGCGCAATACTGGAAAATGAATTCGTAAAGCCCGGCAAGGGCCAGGCCTTCAGCCGGGTCAAATTCCGCAATCTCAAGTCGGGGCGCGTCTGGGAAAGGACGTTCAAATCGGGGGAATCCATCGAAGCCGCCGATGTGATGGAATTTGACATGGAGTACCTGTATGCAGACGGCGAGTTCTGGCACTTCATGAAAACCGATGGCAGTTTCGAACAGTTGGCTGCCGACGCAGCCGCAGTCGCTGGTGTGACCGACTGGCTGAAAGAACAGGACATCTTCCAGGTAACGCTGTGGAACGACGATCCGATTTCCGTTGCGCCGCAGAACTTCGTCGAACTCGAAGTCACCGAAACGGATCCGGGGTTGAAGGGCGATACGGCACAAGGCGGCACGAAACCCGCGACGCTGACCACAGGTGCAGTCATCAAAGTGCCTTTATTCATCAATGTCGGCGACGTGCTGAAGATCGATACCCGTTCGGGCGAGTACGTCAGCCGGGCCTGACCATAGTCCGCGGCCTCATATGAGTATTCCATGGCAACCCAGTTGCCCACTTTCAGCGCTCGCAGGACGAGCGCGACTGCTGTGCGACATCCGAGAATTTTTTGCCGAGCGGGAAGTCCTCGAAGTGCAGACCTCGACGCTTGCGTCCCACACGGTCACGGATACCGAGATCGATTCGATGGTGGTCGGCACGTACGGTTATCTGCAGACCTCACCCGAATATCAGTTGAAGCGATTGCTGGCAGCCGGTGCGCCTTCGATATATCAAATGGGTCCGGTTTTTCGTGCCGGTGAAGCCGGTCGCCTGCACAATCCGGAATTCACGCTGCTCGAGTGGTACCGCTTGGGATTCGACGACCAACAGTTGCGAGATGAGGTTGCCTGCCTCGTCTCGCTCGTCCTTGGGCCGGGCGATTACGAAACTTGTACCTACGCTTCTCTTGTGGGCGCCTTTAATCGGCCGCGCGCAGAGCTCGATCTGCGGTTTGTCGATGCGCTCAGTTCACTTGGGGATGGTCGCTACTTCATCACCGACTATCCGGCGGAGCAGGCGGCACTGGCTCGTCTGAAGTCCGGTGATCCGGCAGTCGCCGCGCGCTTCGAGCTGGTAGTGAACGGCGTTGAACTTGCCAACGGCTATCACGAACTTAACGATGCGACTGAGCAGCGGCAGCGATTTGCCCGCGACATCCGGGAACGCCAGGAGGCGGGCAGGATAGAGGTGGAGGTGGATGAGTATTTCCTGGCGGCGCTCGATGCGGGGCTGCCGGATTGCGCAGGTGTAGCACTGGGGGTTGATCGACTGCTGATGTTACAACTGGGTGCTGAGAGTCTCGCCGAGGTCATGCCGTTTCCCGTCTCTGCGAGCTGAAGACTCCAGCGCTCGCTTTTTTCAACAGGCTACTGGGTCGTCAGGCGAGCCAGTGGCTGGCCCATCGAAATCGGCCGGCCCGCGGCCAAGCCGTCGACCAGTACGGCCTTACCCGGGGCGAAGCAGACGATTACCGTCGAACCGAGCAGAAAGCGGCCGATCTCGCTGCCGCGGCTGAACGCTAATTCATGAGTTTGAGATTCCGGCTTCTTGTAGGGTGAGGCAGGTCCGGGCCAGAGAGTTTCGATGCTGGCGACGATGAGTGCGCCGACCAGGATGACCAACATCGGCCCGTGGGCTGTATCAAACCGGCAGACGAGTCGTTCGTTGCGCGCAAACAGGTCGTTGACCGATGCTTCGGTTTTTGCATTGACCGAAAACAGA
>CBDUDJ010000038.1:0-9784 GCA_965365885.1 uncultured Gammaproteobacteria bacterium | reverse complement strand
TCACTATCTATTGTTGGATGAAGAGGACCGGAGCGAGTTGCTCGGCCAATATCTTTCCGCCAGGGATACCTCTCTGCTCGACCTCCTGCAAAAGAACCATCGCGAGCTCGCTAAAGCGATGCAACACCATGTCCGCAACCACCTGGCCGACAGCACGCTTGCATTGCCTGCTGTCGTCGAGACCGATTACAGCTACCGCTGTCTCGAATCAGATGAGCGCGATTATCAGTTGAGCAGGGTGGTGTCGTTTCGAAACCCGAAAGGTGCTGCTCGACTTCTTGAGCCTCACATCGCCGCCCACCCTGACTCTGTGAAGCTTCTTGTTGCCATGGCCAGAGTCGAAGCGCTACAGGAAGACAAGACTCACGCAAGACAATTAGTTAAACGTGCGTTGCAACTCGCGCCCACAGACATCGACGCAACGATCACACACGCGAATCTGCTGGTCGGCGATTGCATCATCACCCACAACGATGCATGTCGCCATAACTGGCGCGAGGCAGTGCCCCTCTACCGAAGCGCGATTCGAGCCGACCATGAGAGGTTCGATGCGGTGTTCGGTCTCGGCCTGTCCTATCTATACTCCGGCCGCGCCGGTGAAGCGGTGAATTATCTGCGCGTGGTCTACGGCAAAATTCCCTGGTCAACGCAGGTGAACTTCTATCTGGGTGAGGGTTATCGCTTGATTGGCGACAGCCGTGCGCGAATCTATCTGACCAACGCGCGCAACTGGGCAACCGATGAGTTCTGGCGTCATGTTGCCGATACTGCGCTCGACCGGCTCGACAACCCGGCAATCGAAGATCAGTAGACCCGACGGAATACCCGTCTGATGCTGATCGAATCGCCATCTGCCTCGAGATCGATGTTCACAATCAGGCGCTCATTGCCATCCTCCACGCGCAGTATTTCTTTTGCTGACGCATCGCTGGCTTCGGAGATGATATACAGCTGTCCTTCGTTCCAACCGGCATTGATTTTCCATAAGCCCCGCTCGCGTGTACCCCACGAGACATCCCGATAACGACCCTGCTCGAAGCGCATGCCCATGGAATCGCTGTTCTGCTCGATGGTCATACCATTGGCGGACAGCATCGGGAAATCCTGTGCCACGAAGCTGATCGCTAACCCCCGACGGCGAAGATCCCGTATCTGCGGTGCCGGATCGCTGGCGCTTGCGACCAGCTGCCAATTTCCGGAAATGTTGAAATTCCCAGGTGCGACTGTCGCCAGCTTGATACCCGAACAAGCTGTAACAAGCATGCCAATGCAGACGAGAAGAACACCACGCCTGCCAAGTGATATTGCTGCAACCAACTAGCGTCCCCTTGAGTACCTGGCCAAGTTCCGTATGCCAGCGTTCATGTTGCGCTCAACGCGGGTCCCGTATCGTTACCGTACCTTGCCCCATCGCGCAGATGCGGCCTTCGTTGGCAACGTCAATGCGCACGACCGCCTGTGTTCTGGAAAGGTTGATGATTTCCGCTGTCGCCTCGACGGTGCCTTTCGTTACTGGAGCTGTGAGATTGATCTTGAATTCCGTCGTTGCCGCCCACTGCCCCTTCTGCATAGCCGGGTAGCACACAGTGCCCAGCATGTGGTCACAAAACGCCGACAACACTCCACCGTGCATATTGCCCATCGGTGTGAGAAGTTCATCGCGAACCTCAAAACGACCTGTCATGGAACCCGGCCCGGCAGCCACAATGTCGAATCCGAGAAATTCCGTGAGCCCACCACCAGCCCCGCGCGCCGCGTTGACGATAGCCTCACCGATACGTTCGTTAAATGGAATTTCTTTCTTTTCCACTACCATCTGGCTCACCTTCAGATTGCTATTACAAATTTAAATCAACTGGCGAACGTATCCACGATCGCATCGAGATTTTCCTCTACCCGCTCACCCTTGATACCGATGCTGGGCGTATACAACAACACATGATCTGCCAAATCATCCCACTGCTTGATCTGGTCGCGGACTTCATCCGGCGTACCCGCGATGGCAATCTCGTCAATCATCTCTTCAGTGACAGCTGCGGCCATCGCGGCGAAATCACCCTGGCGAAACGCCGCAGCAATAGTCTCGCCCTGCGCCTGCCAACCATGCGGTTCAAGAATCGTGTGATACAAGCGAGTCGTGTAGTAAAACGCAATCTGGCCGCGGGCTTCGTTCCTTGCCTGCTCTGTTGAATCTGCAACCGATGTGATGATGTATGGCAACATTTCGCATCGGCTGCCATCGAGTGTTGGCAAGACGGATTCGCGGATGTATTTGCGCGTGAACACCGGGTGGCCGATCAGGCCATCGGCGGTGGCGGCTGCCGCGCGGATCATGCCCTTGTTGACCGCCGCCAGGCAAACCGGAATCTCCGCGCGAGCCGCGTTCGAGCGACCGTATGCCGGAATCTTCACCTGATAGTACGGACCATCGTGAACGAGGCCGCCGCCTTTCTGCGCGGCAATGGCGGCTCGCACCAGCGCAATCGCATCTTTGATACGCGGTGCCGGCGGATCGTCAAACGGCATCGAATACCAGGACTCGTTCATCCTCTGGGTGCCGCTGCCAAGGCCGAGGATCATCCTGCCGCCGGAGATCTCGTCGATGTCCATTGCAGCGGATGCAGCCAGCATCGGTGTGCGCATGAAGGCGTACGCGATCGCCGTGCCCAACTTCACGCGTTCGGTAGCGGTAGCAACCGCGGCGAGTCTGACCAGGCCATGTGCATTGAAAAATTCAGTCGTCCAGACGGATTCAAAGCCAGCAGCTTCAGCGCGCTGAGCAGTTTTCATCTGTCCGGCAATCGTAGGTGAACCCAGAATGATGCCGTGTTTCATTGATCTTCTCTTAATCTTCGCAAACTGTTAATGCTCCGGAATGAGGCAGGAATGGATCGATTCGACATCGGGTATCTCGCGAGCGAGTGTGCGAATGGCCAGTTCTGCTTCGCCGAGCTCGAAGTTGTGGGTGTGCATGAGTTCTACAGGCACCCTCCCCGACTCGAGCAACCGGATGGCACTGCGATAGCCCGATGCAGTAACCCCGATCGCGCCGAGAATTTTTATTTCCTTGAGCACAACCAGATCTGAAACAAACCCATCGACCTTCTTGAACCCCTTCACACCCGCAAGCACGACCCGGCCACCCGGGCGCACGAGCGACAGCGCATCAAGCACAGGTTGCGTCGCATATGAGCTCACGTCGACCACGACGTCCGCACCGCGACCCGCGGTGATCTCTTTCACCCGCTCCACAACGTTTTCGTTATCAACGTCGATCGTGTAATCGGCGCCAAACGTTTTCGCAAGCGTCAATTTCCTTGCATCGGCTGCAAGCCCGGTGACGATAATCGTCCCGGCGGCAACCTCACGACAGGCAATGACACAGGCAAGGCCCCGCTGCCCCGGGCCGAGAATAACGACCGTGTCACCCGGTTGCGTTTCCGGCATTTCAACCGCCCACCTGAACCCCGCGCCGAGTGGGTTGAATATCACGCCGATCTCCGGTGCGAGCTCGCGGCTCATCCGGTGGACGACCGAATTCGGGTGCAGATACATGTACTGCGAATAGCCACCCCACAAGCCGGGTTCTTCGGTTGTGGGAATGTATGAATATATTTTGCGGTTATCACACAGATGATAAGTGCCACCCAGACACGCTGGACAATGACGGCAGGAGATCATCGTCTCTACCGCCACCCGATCGCCAACGTCCACCCCCCAGCGCTCAGCCGCACGATCACCGATCCGCACGATCGTGCCAAGCGGTTCATGTCCGGGAACTACCGGCATCGGCGTGCGCAGCAGGCCTTCAAACTGCTCATAGTCGCTGCCGCAGATACCACATGCCTCGAGTTGCAACAGCGCCGATTCGTTATCGATCTGCGGAATCGGAATATCCTGCGCTTCGAGTTTACGCGGCCCGGTCTGCACCATCGCGAAAGACGAGCTGGGCAGAGAATACGAAGAAGTAGAGTTTGTCATCACAGTTAAGCCGATTGGCGCGACCAGCAATATTCGCAACTATTATTGCGACTACTATTCAAACTACGCCTGCAACCGGCGGCTTCCCCCTATGTTAGGCTTTCGAAGGTTAAGCGGATGCAGCATAGGGGGCAATGGCAGATTCTCGCCAGGTGATCGTGGTCGGTGGTGGCAATGCAGCACTTTGCGCTGCAATCAGCGCCGCCGAGCAAGGCGCCCGAGTCATCGTTGTGGAACGTGCACCGCACGACCTGCGCGGCGGCAACTCCCGCTTCACCGCGGGCGCTATGCGGGTGGTCTATGAGTCCGAGGCAGACCTTCTCCGCTTGATGCCGGATCTCACCCCGGCAGAGCTTGCAGGCACGGAATTCGGCAGCTACAGCGCCGCGGACTTCTATGATGACCTTGGTCGCGTGACTCACTACCGAACGGATCCGGCCCTCGCCGAAGTACTCATCGAGCAGAGCTATGAAACCCTGTGCTGGATGCAGCAGAAGGGTGTGCGGTTTTTGCCACTTTACGGTCGCCAGTCGTTCGAAGTTGACGGCAAAGTTCGCTTCTGGGGCGGGCTCACCGTGGAAGCCTGGGGGGGCGGTCCGGGCCTGGTCGATTCTCTGACTGAAATCGCTTCGCAACACGGTGTGATCATTCGCTACGGCGCACGCGCGCGCAGCTTGCTCTTCGAACACAATCGCGTGACCGGCGTGCAGATTTCAGGTGACACAGGTGAAGACAGCTACCAGGCCGATGCTGTCGTACTCGCCTGCGGTGGCTTCGAATCAAGTGCTACCTGGCGTGCGCGCTACCTTGGCCCGTCGTGGGATCTCGCCCGAGTGCGCGGCACGCGCTTCAACACCGGCGACGGAATCGAAATGGCCATGCAGATCGGCGCGGCGGCGAGAGGCCACTGGTCAGGCTGCCATGCGGTGGCCTGGGACCTCAACGCGCCGGAGTACGGTGACCTGCAGATCGGCGACAGTTTTCAGAAGCACTCCTATCCGCTCGGAATACTCGTGAACAACCTCGGTGAACGATTTCTCGATGAAGGTGCCGACTTTCGGAACTTCACTTACGCCAAGTACGGTGCGCAAATTCTGCAGCAGCCGCAGCAGACAGCCTGGCAGATATTTGACGCAAAGGTCACCTCCCTGCTGCGCGACGAGTACCGGATCAGAGAAGTCACTCGAGTGCGCGGCGATTCACTGGAAGAACTCGCCTCTAAGATGGACGGCATGGATGCACCTGCGTTGCTCGATACGATCCGGGTGTACAACGATTCCATCAACGATGAAATCAAATTCGACCCGAGCGCCAAAGACGGCCGTCGGACAATTGGTCTGAGCGTACCTAAGTCCAACTGGGCAAACCGACTCGATACTCCACCCTTCGAGGCTTACGGCGTCACATGTGGAATCACGTTCACGTTCGGTGGGTTGCACGTAGATAACGCCGCCAGAGTCATTTCGCAGGAAGGAGAGGCAATCCCCGGCCTCTTTGCAGCCGGTGAACTGGTGGGAGGGTTATTCTACTTCAACTACCCCGGCGGCACGGGTCTCACGTCGGGCGCCGTCTTCGGCAGGCTCGCCGGGCGGAACGCCAGTTGCTGATGCAGGCACTTTGCCATATGCGGCCCAGGCTTCGGCATTCACAGCCACATCGAGCACTTCGAACACGCCCACATCCCTGAGTGCTGCATGACGATGCACTACATCGAAGACGAAGTCGTGGTACGCATTATTGTCCAGCACTCGAGTCGGGCTCCAGGCGAGCCACAAACGCAATATTGCCGATGCCTCCCGCGGCGTCATCAATCCTCCCAACGATATCAATTGCAGTGTGGCGAGGGCCTGACTCTTTAGATGCGAGTTCAGGTTCGAAAGTTCAGTACAGGAAACCGATTATCCTGGTGATTGATCACGATCCTTGGGATTCAGGACCAACACCTCAGCTTCAGGGCGCAACTCGCTGAGCTGTGAGGTAAGGTCCGACCCCTCGACCAGCCCTTCGATGAAGGTCCTGATCGCTCCGTAATCAAAGTTGTCGCAGGCTTGCTCAAGGGTGTTGAGCGCACCGCGTAACTCCTTCCAATCCAGATACTGCTCTTCTGCTCGCATGATCTTACGATGCTCGGTGCCTGTGACGGCGTCTCCGAGCAACAGCTCTTCATGCAGCTTCTCTCCCGATTGTAGGCCGGTGATCTCGATTGCGATATCACCAAGTTCATTTTCCGCATCCTTAATGGAGTAACCCTTGAGATTGATCATGCGCCTGGCGAGTTCGAGGATTTTCACCGGCCGCCCCATATCGAGCAGAAACACGTCACCACCTTCGGCCATGCTCGCTGCCTGCAGCACCAACTGTGCGGCTTCAGGAATTGTCATGAAATAGCGCGTGACATCGGCATGGGTAACCGTCACCGGTCCACCCCGATCGATCTGTTCGAGAAACAACGGCACCACCGAGCCTGACGAACCCAGTACGTTGCCGAAGCGGACCATCGAAAATCGCGTCTCGTCGGAGACCGCCTGCAGCGCCTGTAGCGTCATCTCAGCAAGCCGCTTGCTCGCGCCCATGACACTCGTTGTGCGAACCGCCTTATCTGTAGAGATCAGGATGAAATTCTCAACCCCGGCATCCAGTGCGGCCTCAGCGGCGTGCAGGGTTCCGAAAGTATTGTTCTTCAATCCCTGAATGACGTTCTGCTCGACGAGGCTCACGTGTTTGTACGCCGCGGCGTGGTAGACCGTCTGGATCTCAAAATTCTTGAGGGTATGCAACATGAGCGGGGTGCTGTTCACCGAACCCAGCACCGCGGCTATGGGTGTGAGCAGCACTTCACGATGAACGGTTTCCCGTAGCTCCCGCTCGATCTCGTAGAGGCCATATTCCGACTGATCGAGCAGTACCAGTCGCTCCGGTGCCTGCTGCAGAATCTGCCGGCAAAGCTCCGAGCCGATGGAACCTCCGGCGCCCGTTACCAGCACATTTTTGCCGATGACAGAGCTTTCCAGCAGGTGTGGTAGCGGATCGACGCGGCCTCTGCCAAGAAGGTCTTCCAGCTCGACATCGCGAATGTTGGTTAACGCCGCACGCCCCGATACCAGCTCGTCGAAATCTGGAATGAGTCGCACCCGAATGGCAAAGGGTTCGAGAAACTCGATGATACGCCGGCGATCCCGCACGGCCGAGGAATCCACCGCCACCAGGATCTGCTTGGCGTCGGTATCGCGCAACAGCTCTTCGAGATCCAGTGGTGAATAGACGTACAGACCGTTGATGATGCGCTTGTGGAGATTCTTCGCATCATCTAAGAACGCGACCGGCACGTAGTCGCCTTGTTGCAGCAAGAGCCGGGCAAGCTCTACACCTTTGCTGCCTGCGCCGTAGATAATTACCGATTGGCGGACGTGAAGTTTGTTCTGCAGCCATTGAAAGTAACCGCGAACGGCAAAGCGCGAGCCACTCACGTATAGCAACGTCAGCAACCAGAAAATTATCGGCACGGAGCGGGGAAAACCGCGCAAGGGAACCATATAAGCAACGGTCGCTACCGCGATCGCAGTAATTGTCGCACCCTGAACCACGGCCCATAGCGCATGATTTCCCATATGCCGAACGACATGCCGGTAAAGACCCAGACCGCCGAAAACCGGTATGCAGACAAGCGCACTGACCACGAACGCGGGCCAGAACTGAGCAACCTCAGGCGACCACTCCCCGAGCCTGAGTGCGAAAGCCGACCACAGTGCGATAGGGAGCACGATGAAATCCGCCAGAACCGCAATCGCCTGTTTTCTGCGACGCGGTAGCTGATCTACCAGATCCTCAAAAATATTCCTGCTCCTTTTTTCAGCCGCAGACCGACGGGCTTCGGGTCACTGCGTGTTTCGTCATTCCAGCGGTGCCGTGTCCGGGCGCTGGGGTATCCCTGCCCGAAAATACCAGGCCGCTACGGCCATTGGACTGATAGACAATGCCAGCCAGACAACGTTCAAATGCGGCGAGCTTGCTGACAGGGCGGCCAACGGGAGTAACCAGAATACTCCGAATGCCGCGTAGCTGAGCGTCGTCCATCGATGCCCCTTTTTTGCAGCCAGATGCTGATAGAGATGGCTGCGATGCGCTTGGACAAATTTCTGACCGGACATCATTCTGACACATAAGGTATAGCTTGCGTCAAACCAGAACCCGGCCAGCAGTATCAAAGAAGCGACCAGTGGCAGATATTCCTGGCGGGCGATTTCCACAGCGATAACCGCCAGCACCAGCCCGAGAAATCCACTGCCGACATCACCCATGAAGATTCGTGCAGGTGGCCAGTTGAACACGAGAAAACCGATCGACGTGCCCGCGAGCAGCCAGTTGAGTTCACCCAGCCAGCCCGCCAGGTCACCCGTGAGCAGCAGAACGCCAAGACAATAGAAGAGGCATTGCGAACCTGCTATGCCATCGATGCCGTCCATGAAGTTGAACAGATTAACGTGCCACAATAATGCAACCCCCGTAACCAGCACGGCGAACCACGGCAGCGGCAACGCCAGATACCACAGCACAAGAGCGACGGCGAAAATCTGGCAGGCGAAGCGTATGGCTGAACCCAACTCCTTGAGATCATCGCGCAATCCCACCAGGGCAAGTAGCGCCGCCCCGAGAAGTAGCCCTTGCGCCGCTGCTACACCGGCTGCCGAAACATAGCCGAGATAGACCAGCACCGGTAGGACGATAGCCAACCCGCCAATACTGGGTGTGGGTTTTGCATGAAAACTGCGTTCATTGGGAACCGCAAGCCAACGCATCCGGCGGCTGGTCCATTCAACCAGATAGACTAAAAGCAACGCACCGGCAAAACCGCCTGCAAGAAAACCGATCGCCGTCAGCGCAACCATCGTAGAGTCCCGGCAAGCTGATCTGCGGTGCTCTGCGGCGGCGTCCAGTCGAGTTCCTGGAACGTTCCACTCTGATCGACTTCCAGCGGATCGAACAATCGGGAATAGGCATCAGCGCGACCGAGAGTACGCAAGGTCGCCTCGAGCAGCGTCGGGGACATGCGCCATAGTTTGATCGATTTGCCGCTGAGGCTCGCGATGAGCGCGAGGAGATCACGGACACTGATAGCCTCTGCATCGGCACAGTGAAAAATACCTGTGCCGGATTGCAGCACGCGATGCAGGAGATCGCACAGATTGTCCACGCCCAGGATACTGCGTGGTGCAGCAGCATCCGCCAGCGGCAACGGAATTCCGCTCTGGGCCAGTCGCAGCAGAGCCAGGAAGTTCGCTTTCACTCCAGGACCGTAGGTCAATGGTGGGCGAACAATCGCTAGCTGAGTGGCGACGTTGCCCTGGGCCGCCAGGAGGCTTTGCTCGGCCTGGACTTTGCTTGCGGCATAAACATCTCCAGGGGCATACGGGTCCTGCGGCCGCAGTGGCCGACTACTGTGATCTCCGAGAACCTTGATCGAACTGAGAAACACAAACTTGCCGACACCGGCAGCGGCGGCAGCGGCATACAGGCGCGCGGGCCATCGTGCATTGACCTCAGTGATCTGACTGCTGGCTTTTTTTCGATGGGCGAGCGCAGCGAGATGGAATACCGCATCAACCCCCTCCAGATACTCGGACCATTGCTGCAGGCTGCTGCGATCGCTGAGCCCTGGCACGCCGCGACCGAATCCACGGACCTCGATGCCGTCACCACTTAATCGCTTCTGCAGATGCTGCCCAATGAAACCAGTAGCGCCGGTGACCAACGCTATCGTCATGCAGATGCGCAACGAAGAACAGCAGCACGGCGAAAATGCAGT
>CBDUDJ010000037.1:0-9838 GCA_965365885.1 uncultured Gammaproteobacteria bacterium | reverse complement strand
AACAGCGTCAAGCTCGAAGAAATTGACGTCAGCCGACCCGAACTCTTTCAGAACGATACCTGGCAGCCCTGGTTTGCACGACTGAGGAATGAAGCGCCGGTGCATTTTCTTGCCGACAGCGTTAACGGACCATTCTGGTCGGTTACGAGTCACCAACTGATTAAAGAGGTGGATACCAACAACAAGGTTTTCTCATCGGAGAAAGGTGGTATCGCCATTGCCGATCCGTATGTAGTCGATGAAAGCCAGATTCAGGGGCAGAGCTTCATCACGCTTGATGAGCCCAAGCACATGAAGCAGCGCATGGCAGTTGCCCCCACGGTTGCGCCAACGAATCTTGCCGAGCTTGAACCCCTCATACGTGAGAAGGCGATCGACATACTTGAGAATCTACCCATAGGTGAAACGTTTAACTGGGTACAGGAAGTCTCCATCGAATTGACCGCGAGAATGCTCGCGATCCTGTTTGGGTTCCCCTACGAAGAGCGACACAAGCTGGTTTACTGGTCTGATCTGACGACTGCCGTTCCCGAGATCACGGGCGATGACAGCATTGACATGAACAAGCGATACGAAGAGTTGATGGGTGCTGCAGCTGCGTTCTATCAACTGTGGGCCGAACGAGCTCAGGAGCCGCCTAAGTTTGACCTCATCTCCATGCTCATACACAACGAGGAAACATCGCGTATGAACGAGGATCCCGAGTTGTTCCTCGGCAACCTCCTGCTGTTGATCGTCGGCGGTAACGACACCACGCGCAACAGCATCAGCGGTGGTGTGATCGGGCTTAACAAATACCCCGACCAGTATCAGAAGCTGCGCGATAACCATGGTCTCATTCCCAATATGGTTGCCGAAATTGTTCGGTGGCAGACGCCAGTGATCCACATGCGCCGGACGGCCCTGGAAGACATCGAACTGGGTGGCAAGCAAATCAAAGAAGGCGACAAAGTCGTCATGTGGTATGTCTCAGGCAACCGGGACGAAACCATGTTTCATGACGCGGAAAAGCTGATCATTGATCGCTCCAATGCCAGGTCTCATGTTGCATTCGGCTTTGGCGTGCACCGATGCATGGGAAATCGGTTGGCCGAAATGCAGCTTGGTGTGCTCTGGGAAGAGATCATGAAACGATTTCACATGGTCGAAGTTGTAGGAGATGTCGAGCGTTTACCTAGCAACTTCATCAGAGGGATCAAAGACGTGCCGGTACGCCTTCACCCGATCTGAGAAGTTTCACGGAAGTGGCTTTCTGCCGCCCTCCACTCACATTGGCGTCGGATTTATTCGCGATAAGTCCTGACTGGTGGCAGTTCCGCGCCTGAGAGACCCTCCGGTTCTTCGCCAGCCACAACCGGCATTTTCAAGGATCCAATGCCATCGATGGTGGCCGTGACCACCTCGCCGGGTTGCAGGAATCTTTGCGCGCCGCGAACAGCCGTTCCCGCACCCGTACCTCCCGACGTTCCGTTGTTGATGACGTCGCCGGGATACAGCGTAATGATCGACGAGGCATATTCGACCAGTTCCCAAAGCGAATGAATCATGTCACCGGCGGTGCCCTCCTGCATCTGTTCATCGCCAACGCTCAGTGACTGTCGAAGAATTTCCATCGGATTTCCGTAGAACTCCTTCGGTACGATCCAGGGCCCTTGTGGCGCGAAGGTGTCGTGGCCCTTACCGACGAACCAGTCGAGGGAAAACGGCGCGCCACCCGGAGGGCGGCCGCCACGATCCGAGACATCGATGCTGACCATGTAGCCGAAGATGTGCGCCTCGGCGTCATCGGCAGAAACGTATTTGCCGGTCTTGCCGATAACCGCGCCAAGCTCGACCTCCCAGTCGGTCCGGTTGCGGCCATAAGGGATGACAATCGATTCACCGTTTCCGACCACTGCACCACGACTTGGCTTCAGAAAAAGGTAGGGCACACCGCGTGCATCACGGCGCTGTTGCTGCGCGGCTTGCCGTTCCTCGGCAGACCCGGCCTCGTCCACATGGCTGTAGAAGTTGACCGCAGCGTTCAGAATTTTCCCGGGATACATGATAGGTGGAAGCGCGCGCACATCTTCGACGTCATGAACGTACGCGGGACGATCATCGCCAAGCCTGTCGTTTCGCACATGATCATTCACGATTTCGTACAGACGACGCTTCATGTCACCGTCGTATCGCTCGATTAACTCCAACATCTCCGAAGGCATCGCCAGTTCAGGGTGCCTGCCGCCTTTCTCCAGCGCGGCGTTGGCCGGATTCAGCTCGACAATCAGGCTATCGTGCAAGACGATACCGATCTGCGGGGATCCGTCGATCTCGAAGGTACCGATCTTGAATGGTTCTTCGATTTCCTGCGCCGCACCGATCCCGGAGATCAGCAACAAAGTAGCGGCAACGAACGTTGAAAAGAGGCGCATGGCGTAACCCGGTTTGATTGTTGTTGTGGTTCGTTTGTAATATCGGCAGCTGTGCCTGTCAAGAAGGGCGCAGGGAGACAGTGGCCATAACTCCGGCGCTAAGTAGGAGAAAATGATGCTCAACCTTGACGAACATTGGGGGATCTAGAATTGAAATTACTGAAAATTATCGGCATCGTGACAGGTCTGATCGCGGCGATATTCGCGGCTACGTACGTTACCCGCACGGATCCAATCTTTATTATCGCGGGCAAACAATTGAGTGGCGATGAAGTCGGCTATCCCAGCGATTGGACTTTTACTGATAAACACATGACTGTGTTCGTTGAAAGTAGACCCGAAGACCCACACTCGGTCACCACCTCATGCTGGGTACACGAGGGAGAACTCTATATTCCTGCACAATCTGCCTCCTCCAAGTCGTGGACTCACTATGTGTTAGACGATCCGAGCGTAAGAATTAAGGTTGGTGACAAAATCTATCCAGCGCAACTCGAACGTGTGCCAGAAAATATCTTTCCGACACTTATGCAGTCGCGCAGGCTGAAATACGGTAGCGGCCCGCAAGAAGCACCAAAAGACGTCTGGATATTCCGCGTTTCACAGCGATAGTGGATCGGGAAGTCAGTTACGTAACGTCTGGCGGGCGCCTTCCTGACAAAAACCGTCGATTGAATCCGGCAAAAACCCGTTCCAGCAACCCAATTTCGGCGGCGCGCCGCGGATCTTCCCGGCGATCGGTATGATGGCGGTATTTGCACACGCACAGATTGGGTGTTGAGCAGTCGGCGAGTGGCAATCTGGGTGCCTCCGCTGACAAAAATCGTTGTGTTTCTACTTCCTTGACTGCTTTACAACAACTCCCCGCGTGTCGAATTGACACTGCACTACGATCGCGAAACATAGTTTTTCCTTTCGAGGTCATGGCGAGGTCATGGTGATGAATAGTTGGTGAAGACGCTCGCATCTCGAGTGATCTACGCTGAAGCTTCGTGAAGTTAGATTGTTCTTGCGCGACTCAACTGCGGTCTGTCAGGACTTGGTTAGGTCTTAGGCTGGGGGCGGAAACACGATGTGAAATTCGGCGCCAACGAAATCCGCAGCGGGTTGCACAGTGATGCTGCCACCATGATATTCGACTATGGTTTTTGCGACGTAAAGTCCTAGTCCCAAGTTGCTATGATCAGCTTTCGTTTGCTCGGAACCGGTCACGAACAGATCAAATAAGCCTTCAGTTTCTTCTGGCAGAGGATCACCCTGATTTTTGACAATGAGTTCAACTTTGTCTGCGCTCGTGCTTAGAGTAACAAAGATCTTGTGGGTTGCTTCGCTGTGCGTAACGGCGTTATCCATAATTTTCTCAAACATCTCTACCAACCGCGTCGTGTTGCCTCGAATAATCGCTTCTCCGTCGATGTTGAGGTTAATCTGATGGGAAGGGTACGCGGTCTGATAGCCGCTTATAGCGTCTTTAATTAATCCACCTAATTCAATAATTTCAAAATCTTCTTCACGAAGAGCTGCTTCCAGACTGGTTACCGCAGCAGTTCTGTTGAACATCTCCCGCATAAAATTCGTGCCGTTCTTGGCGCGAGACACATATTTCATCAATCCAGGGTCCACGACATGTCGCTGTAGAAGTTCTATCGAACTGCTCACACCCACCAACGCGTTGCGTAACTCATGGCGCAGGAATTGCACAGCAATTTGTAGCCATTGCAACCGCTCGTTGTCCAGCCGGTTTTTTTCAACTTGCCATCTCTCATTTTCACGTTCTGCAAGAAATCCTCGACGTTGATCAAATTCCGCCTGAAAAGTCGAAAAGGCTGCCAGTAGAGACACGAATGTCACAGAGAGGATGGGATTCAAACGTTGGGACAATGACGCATCAATCCAGAATATAACTGCGTAAAACGGAACGATGGACACAACTAACGATGGCAGCGACAGGCTAAACGGCAGGCGTAGCAGCAAGACAAGGAAAAGTGACACCTGCATTATCGCGATGCCGCCGTAGTATAAGGATTCCGCTCCTCCAATCACGGTCATCGCAGCAAAGCACCAGGATACGCCGGGTGCTACAACGGCAATGGCAAGCTGCAAAAATAGACCATCACGCAAGAAGTAGCTCATCACAAACCATCCCAGAGTGAAGGGGAGCATGTAAAATATTCGCCACGTTCTGATGAATGATGATGCTTCTTCGTTGACAAATAGCGGATCGATTGGCAGATATGCAAATGCAGTGACAAAACCCAAGAGGCAGGCGAAGCGGGTTTGATTCAGGTGAGCACGAAATGCATACTCACGAAATTCCCTTTCCAGGCTGGTGTCTGGAAACGTCAGTACAATAAAACGACGAGACCCGGATAGTTTCAAGACGAAACTCAATCACATTAGTTCATAAACTATCATAACCCTTCGCAGGGGGATCGTTAATATGTGTCCGTCCGTTCGAGATAAAGAAGTAGCTAAGTGAACAAGGCTATCGCGTATGTAGAAGATGATGATCTCATCCGGGAAAACTATGCTGAGCTTTTGAGCGAATCAGGTTTTGAAGTAACCACCTATTCTAATCCGAAAGATGCGCTTGTGGCGTTCAGCCAGAAAATGCCAAATCTGGTATTGCTTGATATCACTTTGGGACGAGAACGAGATGCGGGTTTTCAGTTGTGTGGCGATATACGGAAGTTATCCTCAACCGTGCAAATCGTTTTTCTTACTTCTCACGATGGAGAAATTGACAAAGTCTCCGGCCTGCGACTCGGTGCAGATGACTACATCACAAAAGATGTCAGCATCGACTATATTGTCGTCCGGCTGGAAGCTTTGTTTCGCAGACTGGAGTCGCTCGGGGTACGATCAGAGGAGCCAGCCGATACGAAAACCAGTTTGCATCCTGAATCCGACCTAAGAGATATCGTTCTAGATCGCCACCGCAGTCAGATATCGTGGAAGGGGTTAGATGTAAATCTGCCGCTTACCCACTACTGGATAGTAGAGTGTCTCGCCAGCGAGCCTGGCCAGGTAAAAAGCCATCGGGAATTGATGCATGCCGCGAACATCCTCGTAGAGCCGAACACGATTGTCGCGCACGTTAAATCAATTCGCGCCGAATTCATGAAACTGGACCCGGAATTCGATCACATCCGCACCGAGCGTGGGAGGTTATCGCTGGATCAGCTGAGTGGCCGCAACCATGAGACAATTTTTCTTCGTGCTCGTGCTAGCAGTGGCAACGGGCTTATCGAGCGTTCCCCAGGCAGCTGAGCTCGATCCAATGGCAGCGCGCATCCAAACTCAGATGCGCAGCTCGGATCGGCATGAACACGATTTACCGAGAGATCCGCATCGCAAGCCCTATGAGGCTTTTCAGTTTCTCGGATTGAATGCCGGAATGACGGTGCTGGATGTTGCTGCCTATGCAGGTTACACCACCGAGATGTTAGCCGCCGCCGTTGGAGTCGATGGTGTGGTTTATTCTCAGAACACGCAACGCGTGTTGGAGAGATACGCCGACGGCTACTACCAGCGCACCATGGATGAACGCCTGGCAAATAACAGACTGCCAAATGTGGTATTGCATATCAGCGAATACGAAGACGTCGGGTTAGAGGGCCAGCTCGATCTCGCTTTCATCGGCAATATGCTGCACGACTTCTACAACTTCGAAGGTGAAGAGGTAACCCTGAGCTACCTGCGCAGCATTGGCAAAGCGCTAAAACCTGGCGGAGTGCTCGGCGTCACGGATCATGTCGGTACTGCAGGTCGCAACAATACTGACCTGCACCGGATGGAGCCCGGCCAGGCGCGCGCACTGCTCGAAAAAGCCGGATTCGTGGTTGAGGCTGAGTCGGATCTATTCACAAATCTGGAAGACGGCCACAATCTGCAGGTCTATGAAGAATCTATCTATCGACGCACTGACAGATTTCTATTCCGAGCACGCAAACCGTAGCTTTGGGGACAGGCTCTGTGTCGTGAACGATACTTCTAATGACTCTACCCAAAACGCCAGACGCTACCTACCCAGACCTGCCTCTATCTCTGCAGATTTATTGGATTCGACCCGTTGGGCGTCCAGGCGTTTTCGAATGCCACTATGCACCTCTCTGGTGATACCAAATTTGAGGACAAGTAACATCGGCACTATGTGAAACGCAGGCACCAGAAACCCGTCAACCGCTCCCAGGCGCCAGATTGTGTCGGCATCGATCTCGTCAATCTGCACGCCAGCTGGAAAATCAATCACTGCATCCAGCAAAAGCCCCGTCATGAGGATCCCGACACCCGAGGTGGCTTTTGACATGAAAGCCGTTGCCGAATTGAACACGCCTTCCTGGCGAAGCCCCGTCTTCACCTCCTGCAAATCCAATGTGTCAGCCACCATCGAAATGAACATAATGAACGCGGTGCCAAAGATGTACGCTCGAAGGGCAGCGTTTGCGATCAACAAGTTAACCAACAACGGATCGCCGTTGTCGGGCAGCACGTCAAAAAAGCGGAGTGCGACCAACCCGGCGCCATCGATCAGAGAGAGTGCCGCGCATATTGAAATCAGGTACTTCTTGTCGATCTTCTGCTGCAATGGCACCACCGTAGTGAAGGCGATCAGTGAACCAACGTAGGCCAGAGCAAACCAACGCAGTTGTTCGGGTTCCAACCCCCAGAAATAGGTGCGCATGTATATTTCCAGCGCCTGGTTGGTACTGCCTACCGCGGTACTGGCTAATATCGTAAGAAGCAGAATAAGAAATTCTCGGTTCTGAAAAGCCGCTGCCACCTCGGAAAATACCCGTCGCATATGGAAGCGAACCGGCTCGTGGGTAGGTTGCAACAGGAATTGAATCTGATCGCGGGTGAGGTGGGTTGTGAGCAAGATGGCGCAGACGACAGATATCGCCAGAACGGCTGCAAACGTTCTATAACTTTCAGGGTTAAGCTGACCTTGCGGGAACATCTCAGAGCTTGGGAATATGAAACTGAACGTGACAAAGGTAAAAATCACACCAGCAACAAGCGACAGCAGAAGGCGGTAAGTCACGATCACGCTGCGTTCTTCATAATCGTCTGAAAATTCCGCAAACAAGGCGTTCCACGGCACCAGGAAAAAAGTCATGCACACACGCGTCGCCACGGAAAATAAAGTCAACCACGCCAATAACGCATATTGTGTTTCGAAAGTTGGTGGTGCAAAAAGAAGATACAGGCAGACGCCGCTTGGCAACGCCGATGCGTACATCAATAGATGTCGCCGCCCCAGGCTCGATCGGAAATTGTCAGAGAAAGATCCAACAACGGGATCTGTAACCGCATCAACGGCCAATGAGATAAACAACGCGACGGATACCCACGACGCCGGAAGCCCAAGCACCTGGCTGTAGTACAACAGCAGAAAGGTATTAATCGCGAACTGTTTCAAAGTCTCGGGAAGCGCGCCGATACCCTGAAAAAGTTTACTGCGCGTAGATAGTTTTCCAGTACGGGGCGTTAAGCGTGCGTAGGTGGCCATGAGAAATCTATACTAAGATATAAACGCGCTGAGAAACTGAAGAGCAGACGAAGCATTACAATCAGATTAAACTCAGAACAGGGTACTATACAGCCTACCCCACTTCACAAAGGACGTTGAGACAAAAGGTTCGGCGCAGGCGATAACTACGCAGTTTTCCGTAGAGACAACTTCCGAGCTTAGTTTCACTCTTAATGCTATGGCCAATACATCGAAAACCAGTAAAAACAAGCCGCAGCGGTGGGTTGTGGTAGCCGACGGCTCGCGCGCTCGCTACTTCATCATCGAATCAGAAAGAACCCTCACTGAGATTGAAGACATGGTATCGCCGGAACATCGATTGCATGAGGGCGATCTGACATCCGACCGGGCGGGTCGAAGTTTTGATTCGAAAGGGGAGGGTCGGCACGCCATGGAGCCGCCCCACACCCGTAAACAGAAAGGTGTTGCAAAGTTCGCGCACCGGCTCGCAGATCGACTTGAACGAGCGCGCGCTGCAGGTGAAATCGATCGGCTGGTCTTGATTGCACCGCCTAAGTTCCTGGGTGAGCTGCGATCAAGTTTGAGCGACGCCACAAATCAGCTGGTTGTGCTATCAATCGATAAGGAACTGACTACCGCATCTCCACGTGAACTGGCGGACCACCTGCCACGCTTTTTTTAGGACCATTTTTAGGCTGCGTCTGCAACTACACCTGCTCAAAGCCGAGGCGAAAAACGAGTGCGATGAAGTTGAGGAAATCAGCCCAGACCATAGATGCGTCGGACGTTGTCGCCGAGAAATTTCTGGCGGGTTTCATCGGCCAGCGGTTGCACGAAAGACGTTAGTGCATCCACCCAGGTATGTGGATGATCGGGGTGTGGATAGTCGGTGGCCCACATGAAACAGTCTGACCCCACATGATCGATCATATAGGGGGCCGCCGTTTCATCGGGATCACCGGATATGAAACATTGGTCGCGGAAAGATTCGCTCGCCGTGCGCTTCCCGGAGAGGTTCAGCGCCCCGGCGTACGCATCCAGGCGATCAAGCAGCGGACCGATCCAGCCACATCCTGCCTCGAGCAAGCCGAGACGCAAGGCGGGAAATCGTTCCAGGGTGCCCAGTGACAGGAAAGAGATGAATACCTGCTGCACGATGCTGCGCAGCCAGATCGCTTCTGCAGGGCCGCGACCGCTACGAGGCCAATCAAAGATACCGTCAGCAGCGCCATGGGGTGTAAAGGTTGGATGAATCGCCAGTGGCACGTCCAGCTCACAACACTTGGCGAAGATAACATCGTGTTCGGGTGCGCCGTGGATGACTTTGCTGTGGCTGAAAGGGTTTAGCCAGGCGCCTTTGCAGCCGTCCCGCACAGCGCGTTCAAGTTCTCCTGCGGAGCCTTCCGGGTCCAGCAGCGTGAGCTGTGCGATGGGAATCAGACGACCGTTCGAATCTCTGCAGAAGTCGGCGATCCAGCGGTTGTAGGCGCTGATGTAAGCGAGGCTCAACTCCGGATCCGTCAGTTCGCATTCCCAGAGGAGTCCGATGGTCGGATACAGCAGACAAAGATCGAGGTTTTCCTGATCCATCAGCGACAGGCGTTCAGCGGCGTTGCTGGCTCCGAATGGCATGGAATCTGAATACCGGCGATCGGCCGAAGGCCGCAGGTTCTCCTCACCCATGGCGCCCATGATCCCAAGAGATCCTCTGTTTGTGCGCCGGGAAGGTTTGCCGTTAATCTCGAGATATTCGAGTCCATCCTCGGCCACCTTGATGCGCAGCGCACGATCGACGTACTTCTTCTCCAGATAGGTTTCCCATAGATCTGCCGGTTCCAGAATGTGCCCATCCGCATCGACTGTGCCGTCGTATGGGAATCGTTTTATCTCGTATGCCATCTTCTAGGTCCTGGTTTTGTTGAAACTTGCG